>NZ_PPEU01000001.1:0-34955 GCF_003056015.1 Candidatus Similichlamydia epinepheli
CCACCTTGAACCTCGATTTCCCGCAAGGAAGCGGCCAGATGAGAGAGCAAGTGAAACAAGCTTTCATTTGCTTTCTTTAGGGTTTCCGAAGATATCTTGACTCCATTGTTTTCCAGAATCTTACAGAGGTCAGAAGCCTCTTCAAAGTATTGAGAACTAGATCCAGACAAATAGATGCGCAATCTCTCCGGGGCTCCTCTTTCTTGTAATCTGTATAGAGATTGAGAAATCCCCTCTTGATCGAAAGCTTGTTTCACTTGCTCTCTCATCTGGCCGCTTCCTTGCGGGAAATCGAGGTTCAAGGTGGTTCCACCAGCTAGATCAACGCCAATTAAGTTGGCTCGATTCTCCCACAGAAAGATCCATCCGGAAACAATTATTAGAAGTGAGGAAAGGAAAATAGGTTGCCTAAAACGAAAGAGTGGAATTGATCTATTCGAAAAAAGCCTCGACATAGTTGCAGGAAATGATTTTCCTTTTGAAAAAAGGATAGAAAAGAACGTGCGTGTAGAGAAAATCGCAGTGAAAATCGATACAAAAATTCCTATTGATAAAGTTATTGCGAATCCCTTGACTGGCCCACAGTCAAATTTGGCCAATATGAAACAAGCAAGCAATGTGGTTACACTTGAGTCAAGAACAGCTGCAAAAGCCCTTTTATAGCCAACATACGTAGCTTCAATTAATGGCAAGCCAGCCTCTAATTCCTCACGAATTCTTTCAAAAACAAGAACATTAGAATCGACCGACATTCCTAATGTAAGAACTATTCCAGCAAGACCAGCAAGAGAGAGAGTGGCTCCTGTTTGCCTAAGGAGAGCAAAAAGAAGGAACAGATTTAAGAGCAGAGCAACGGAAGCAACACTTCCCCAAAACCGATAATAACTGCACATTATTATCCCAACCAAAACAAGTGCAATTTGAAAACCAAATAAGCTTCTCTCTCTCTCTTGGACACCTAGCTCTGCACTAATTGTTTCTTCAGATAGGATCTTTGGCTTGAAACTAAGGGAGCCAGCCTTTAAGTCATCAGCTAGTCGGCTAGCCTCTCTTTGAGAAAAGTTTCCAGATATGGAGGCCCCTGAACTTAGTTCACTCTGCAATTCAGGAATGCTTATCACTTCGTTATCTAATAGGACAGCCATTCTCCATCCATATTCTCCACGGATCTGCTTTGGAGTGCCAGTTATCGAATCCTTACAATAAAATCCAGTCCACTCCTTGAATGACTCCTGTGGGTTCTCACCCTGGTCATTGTTGTTCTTGACTTCAAAATTAAGAAAGTGGCCCCTCATGCTTTCATAGGAGGCCCTGACGTTTGTTACGTCTGACCCCCTAAGCGCATAATTTCGGAACAGAAGGATGAGTGGATGGCGCCTAGGAAGGTCGTCTTCTTCAGGGTCAACTTGAAATGGAGCAACAATCGAAAACTCCTCATCCAAAGAAGATGTAGCCTCCATACCATTTGGTCCAACAAATTTCAGCCCAGAAGCAAGCAGGCGATCTGCAATTCCATCTTCCGCTTTCTTAGTTCCATGTAGGTGCTCATATGCAAGTTCATTGAGGTGCGATCTATCGATATTGCCAATTAAAACAGCCTCATCCCATACCTTCTGAAGAAACCTATTAACGTCTTCAGAAATTGGATCATTTTTTTGGAAAAAGGTTTCATTCACAATGTGAAAGGTCATGCTGGTTGCTTCAATCAATTCACTCGCAGAGAAACCTTGAGAACCAGGGAAATCAAAAACCAAGCTATCCTTTTCTAGGTAAACAGAAACTTCAGATAACCCCATCCTGTTTACTCTCTTAACCAATTCTTCCCTGCCCTGAAGAAGTGAAGTGGTGTCAGTCACAACACGGCCGCTTGTGTCCAGTAAGGCGATTCGAACAGACTTCCCCCCGGACAAATCTAATCCCCACCGGATGGCACGCTGAACATCTCCATTCCAATAACGCTTTAAGCTCAATTTAGCGTTTTCTATGATTGGAAATTGCCAAGGAGGAGGGACTAGAAGACTAGATTTCGGATTCAATTCTGATTGAGCAGAGCGATAGTCATCTTTCCATTTAAGAAGGTCCTCTTGAGCCTCTTTATCAATCTGGTTCCGTGCCAAAATGCGAGACTTTTTGTTGCTCATCTCTAAAAGAGAGAAGTCTGAAAACATACGAAACTTTTCTCTGGAAGATCGAATCCAATTTTTAACAGGATGCGAAAGAGCTAAAACAATCGCATCGGGAAATGCTTTGACAAGAGCTTGGTCACCAGATGCTAACGTATACCCTTGCTGATGGAGAAGCTGAAACAAGTGCTTAAGGTCAGATTCTATTTTAGTTTTTTTTGCTGGATCAGCGTTCTTTTTTCTTAAAATTTCCTTGTGACCTGAAAAGATAAAGTAGACAGAATGAGTTTCTTGGGAGAAATCTAGATCATGAAGTTGATCACATAGCGGTGAAAAAATGAGAAACGATAAACGACGGTCTTGAGGAGGACTTGCATTGTATTCGTCGGCGAACAGCAAAGGAAGTTCATTTGGAGAGAGTTCCGGAGTCTCTGGATGCCAGTGAGAAAGTATAAATTGAGCTAATTGTACTTTTTCTTCTTCGTGAATTTGCTTATTGTTGAGTTTCAAGAAGGAGGTCGTTTCAGGACGACGTTCGAATGAAGCTTTGAAAAAACCATCTTTTTGTGGGGAAAACCTCTCTCCACATAGCTCTCTTAATCGGTTGATTTCAGAAAAAACCCAATCCTTGATCAAATTTTTTCCGCTATTGTCTTCCTGAAAAACTTCTTTTAGTTTTTCTGACATTTTTATTTCAAAATGATGGGAATTCCAATCAATTAGAATCGACTCAAAAAATGGATGATGTAAAGTTAACCCCATTTGATCAGATTGATTTTGTTCGATTACTTCGCTTGAAAGTCGTGTCGACTGCAGTAGGAAAAGGAAACGATCTAAACTAGCAATCTTTTTGCTAATTTTTTCTTGATCGGGCCCTTCTTCTTTGGTCAGGCCTTCTCTGAGATTTTGAGAAATATGTCGAACAAGAGAGATCAGGTTTTTCTGAACAGCATGTTTCTTGTCTACAATCCAAGACCCAACTCTTTGAAGGAGCTCTGAGTCCCAATCTAATGAATCAAAAAGTTGGTGAAGTTTTGAGGCAGCTGAAATAATTGGCTCCCTATGATGGGGGTTCGTTCGACTTTGTTGGATCTCTTGGAGAATTTGATTGGAACGATTCTCCAACATAGTTTGTAATTTCTTTGCCCGATGAACAATAAGGTTTTTGTATTGTTCACTAAGGTCCCCGAACTTATCGAACTTAGTTATAAACTCAATAGAAGATGGATCCTTCAGATCGGGGATCGGCTCTCTGGAGACTATCAGCGATAATTTTTCGTTAGATGAAGCAAGGCTTTTTGATTCTTCACCATCCGTAGACATAGTGAATAGCCTGCCACCTGCCTTACGAATTAACCTTCCCGCTTGGTTTAAGCTTTCCCTGCATTTATCTAAATCTTCCTTCGTCTGAAAGGTGATCTTAACTAATCTTGGAAAACGATGGTCGAGTTGAACTCTCTCCGGAGTAATCCTAAGGTGATGACAATAATTCTTAATCCACTTGATGGAGAATGGCTTCAATCCTTCAACACGATCAAGAATCATTGAGATTTCTTGTTCAGCATCACGACTAACAACAGGACCATCAAGGTCCTTCCAATAACAGATGAAACTCGGTAGAAGACTATAAAACCCAAAGGCAGAGACAGCCAGGATAATTGCAAGGGCACTAGAGTTGCCTTTCTGCATTAAAGACTCCATTAAAACGGGAAAGATAAGACGATCTTACTTATGCCTTCTTTTCGAATCTAACTCTTCATGGACCGAAAAGAAAAATTTTAGGCAAAGTTAACGAAACAGTTTTACTTTTTCTTTTGTTGTAATTTGTTGAATTCACCATTCAAGATATCAACAGCGTATATCCAACCAAACCCAATAAAAAGAGAAATGATGCTCAGAGGGATGGTGATGGCGGAAAGGCTTCCAAAAAGTAGAAGTAAAATTTGCTGAATTAAAGACCCGCCGGATTTTCCGAACCTAGCAGCGACCACATCAATTGCGGCCTTGCCCTTTACTTTCGTCTCTTGATCGAGAGGAATATATGCCATTTCTTTTGTTGGATCAAAGAGTGAGTACTTAGTCGACTTGCTCATTATGTTTTGCAAGGCGCCTAAAATAACAGCTAGAAAAGTAGGAGTAGTTCCGAATTGCATGATTATGGGGGTAAGATTTTCTCTAAATATGACGAAGAAAAAGAAAGCTGACCCAGTTGAAACAAGAACAACTGGAGTGAAAAGTGCAGCAACTTTCCATCCAAATCGTCTTATGACATTTCCACCAACGAAAATCATCATGAGAATTGAAACAAACCCAACCGCCGTCGAAAAATGGCCCATGAATGCACTGTAATCAGAAGGGTCAGGATATTGCAATTTGATCTGGTTCTTCCAGGTGACCTCGTAAATATTGATCAGCACACCGTAAGAGATAACAAGTACTGAAAGGCATCCAATGTATTTAGAGCGAACAAGTGCTAAGAAACTCTCTGTAAAAGAAAGCTTTGGCTTCTTCTTGTCCTTTTTTTCTTTTTCTTCTGGGGCAAACCTTGGGTCTGTTAGCACAAACCGATCTATGAACCAGTAGAGACCAATGCTTGCAATTCCGGCTAAAACAACAGCACCCATTAACCATTTCAGCGCAAGACCCCACGCATCTACAGCAGAGTCAGCCGGAAGACCTTTTCTAAGTTTTGAAAAATGAACTATCGTTGGCCCAGAAAATAGAAGAGCTAGGTTTGCCCCCAACCCGAATACTGTATAAAAGCGTTTCGCTTCTGTCACACGTGTAGTGTCATTGGCGAATCCCCAAAAAAGAAGCGAAATTCCAACACTGCCCCACATTTCGGAAAACACGTAGAAAAGGGCATACGTCCAGTTGCGATAAATGGCAACGAACCCATTCAGCCCTTGAGGAAGTATGCTAGCGAGATAATCTGCGCTAGACGTCGGGTGAAAGAAATCACGATATGGATAGAGGACTGTTGCAAAGAGCGCAAAAAAGATAAGAAACGGAGAGATAGTCGCGTAAAAAAGAGATTGCTTGGAAAGAACGTTCGACATCTTGGAATACACAAACATGAACAAAACTGCACTTGGCAATACACACCAGAACTTCATGAACGGAATCGCCTCTGCTCCCGATCCCGGTGCTGTCACAATCAATGCGTCCTTGGTGTCTCTTAATATCGTGTAATTAAACGAAATGAAGAAGAACATAAAAAACATCGGGAGAAGTTTTTTTAATTCAAAACAGTGAATCGGCCAAAGATAACTTCTCCAACCTGAAAAACCGCTCTCGTTCCCAGACATAACAAACCTCTAAAGTTTCTAGAATCAGCAGCCGGACTTGAAATTACCACGCGCTCCCACAATACAAAACACACGTTGAAGTAGTAGAGCCATGGGAGCTGCTGCTCGAATTTCCCTCAGGGAGCACCTAGTGCCAACACGTTTTTCGCATCGGTAAGAACTTATATATCTAGTGTTGATTTAAGCTCAGCTTTTTTCTGTTTTCGAACCTAATTGCCAAATCCAATCTCATCTCGTAAAATTCCCAGATCTGTATGTGAAACTTTTTAGGAAGGGGATTCGTGCGTCAACCGTCTTTTTTTGGTTTTTTTTCTTTCATGGCGGTTGCCTCAATATTGGCTGGGTGGGTTTTTTTTAGGGGCATCCAAAATTCAAACAGAGTCGGTTCTACCCCTCTTGTCAAACCTCTGGTTGTTTCTACAATTGCTCCTTTAGAGGCTTTGGTGTGTGCATTGGCTGGTGATTGTGTTCAGTCTGTTTCCTTGATTCCAGGCAACCTGGACCCACATAGCTATCAATTGCGCAAAGGAGATGGAGATCTGTTTCTTTTGGCTGATTTGGTTGTTTATAACGGGCTTGGGCTAGAACATGGATCATCCCTGTTTAATTCATTGCATCAATCACCTACATCTTTTTCAATCGGGACCTGCCTACTTGAGCAGGACGAAAATTTTGTTATACACGCGAACGGGGTGACTGATCCTCATATTTGGCTGGATCTCAGCTTAATGGCGAAAGTTGTTTCGCCTTTAGCCGAGCGTTTATCAAAAATTTTTACTGAAGACGACAAGAAAAAGTTGATCTTTTTAAGAGCTAAAAAAATAGAAGAGCGATTTCTAAATGCGGATAAGATGGCGCGCGCCTTAATTGACGAAGTCCCAATTGAGAAACGTTACCTTATATCGGCACATTCAGCTTTTCGTTACTTCGTTCGTTCTTATTTTGGAACGTCACAAGAGAGGCAGAATGGATTATGGGAGAAAAGGTACGCATCTCCTGAAGGTCTTGCGCCAGAATCACAGGTGAGTTTTTCTACATTGAAGGAAGTATTTGAATTCATGTTGAATCACCAAATTAATGTTCTTTTCCAAGAAGTAAATGTCCCATCACGTGCGCTTTCTCGATTGGTTTCTATGGCCTCTCAACATGGATATAAAACTCGACTTGCAACTCGCCCTCTTTACAGCGATTCCTTCCCAGATTTTTCTAAAATGGCAGATCCACTTGATGGTTACCTAGAGATAGTTGTAGATAATGCTAGAATTTTTCGAGATGAGATTATGGAGGGCACGTAATGAGTCAAGATGTGCCTTTTTCCGTTTCGAATCTTTCCTATGCATATGACGAAGTTCCTGTCCTGCGTAAAATTTGCTTTTCGATACAGCCTGGTGGAAGCCTTGTTGGTATTATTGGGCCTAATGGAGCTGGGAAGAGTTCGTTTCTTAAGTGTGCTGTTGGTATCTTGACGCAGCAGGAAGGATCGTTTTCTTTTTGGGGTAAATCGTTCCGTGAGCAGAGAGCTCGCATTGCCTACATCCCTCAAAGGAGCTCTGTTGATTGGAGTTTTCCGATTACTGTTTCTGAAGTTGTTCAAATGGGATCACTTCCTAGATTAGGACTTTGGAGACGCTGGAACAATAAAGAAAAAGAAAATTTAGATCGATGTCTAGGATGGGTAGGAATGCAACAAATGGAAGGCGAGCAAATAGGCAGGCTTTCCGGGGGGCAGCAACAAAAAGCTTTTTTAGCAAGAGCTCTCATGCAGAACCCTGATTTGCTACTTTTAGATGAGCCATTTTCAGGAGTTGATGCAGCAGCCGCTAAAGAAATTATGAAGGTTCTTCGCCTACTGGTGGACTCTGGTAAGACAGTTCTTCTTGTACATCATGACTTGATGGTGGTTCCTAAGTATTTTGATTTTTTAGTTTTGTTGAATCGTCACTTGATTTCGTTTGGTACGGTAGAGGACGTATTCACTGCTGAGAAGTTATCTCAAGCATATGGTCAATCGAGTTATCTTTTTCGCGAGATTTTTCAACGTTCTGCTGATTCGGACGTTCTTTCTTTTTAAGGAACACATTTAATTCTGGGGAGACATAGATGGAAGTGCCATTTTGTTGGCTACGAGATTGGTTGGTTTGGGATCAAGATCCAAGGGATTTAATTCCGATTTTTGAATCGTGCGGATTGGAAGTGGAGGGCATTGAAAAGAAGAATTTCCCTCTTAGGGAATCGGTTGTAGGGCGAGTGGTTGGCTACGATGAAGAGTCTTCTGCGTTGCATCTTTCGTTGGGAGATAAAGGATTTGCCTTTGCTTATTTGCCTGTAGAAGATGCCCCACCTATTGGAAGTTGTGTTCCTTTCTTTTTTCTTTCTCAGATTGAGAAATCAAGCATTTCAATACCGTCTCAATGTAATGGAATTGTGGGAGGATGGTCTCCGACTATTTCTGAAAAAATTTTCCCGATTTTACCTCTTGAACTTTCAGAAGAAGGAAAATTGTTGAGTCACTGGTGTAGAGAGGAGTACGTTTTTTCTCTCGCTTTCACGCCTGATCTTAGTTTCTGTCAAAATATCCGGGGACTAGCATTTTATATTTCTTCTATTAAGGGGATTCCTTTCGCTCATACTGATTGGGCAAACTCTTTTTTTGATTTGCAAAATAAGGGAGACGTAGTGACTCAAGTTACCATTGAGGCCACTTCAGCTGTTAGAAATTATAGTTGGGCAGAGGTAGAACCGACTTCATCATCTTGGTTGCCTTGGGACCTATACCTTCGATTGCGCTTGGCTGGAGAATCAGAAGAAGCGGCTTTTCTTGATTTGTTACGTTATGTTCTTTTAGATGCTGGTCATCCTTTCCTATGTTGCGATCTAGATAAAGTCGTCGACACAAATTTTCGTTTAGTGTGGGGCGGAAAATCGTCAATGGAAATTGGAGGACGTTCTCTCTCTCTTGTTGCAGAAGATCTAACGTTGAAAAGCGGGGACGCTTCAATTTTTCTTTCTGGGGTGGCTACTGCAGACCAGTTTAGACCCTACAATAAGACTAAACGTTGCTTTTTGGAGATGGCTATTTTTGAGCCTGAACAAGTAGCAAAAACTTCTCGTTATCATAATTTACTTACGCCAGAGGCACGATGTCTAGAACATGTACGATCATCTTATTCGTTTTATCTATCTTGGAAGAGATTTGAGAGTCTCTGTGATACTTATCTACTTGCATCTATTGTAGGCAGGAAATCAATTCAGGTTGGAGATCAGCTTCCTTCGACACGTTCTATTCCTTTCCCAATTAACCTCCCACAACGAATTCTTGGGCTATCTTGGAGCGAAAAAGCAATTGAAAAAGCAATCAAGGAGCTAGGGCACAAAGTAATTTCTTCGTCTCATGACCAGCTTGTTTGTTCTGTGTCAACTGAACGAACAGATTTGCATGGACCAGAAGATTTATTAGATGATTTGGTTAAAAAGATTGGACTCGAATCTATTCCTAGGCCTGCGATGTTACGTACGCCTCTTATCCCATCGTCCCACGACCCTCTTTATCCATTCATGCGGACTATTAGAAATCGTCTATGTGGATGGGGATTTCAAGAAATTTTAGGTATGGATCTCACATCTTTTGAAAAAGTAGATCAGGTAAAAAATTTGCTGGGGGTAGAGAAACCAGTTCGCCTAGTTAACCCAAGCTCATCAGATCGAGAGTTTCTTCGTCCAAGTCTTTTAGTAAGTTTTCTTGAACATTTGGAGAGGAATTTATCTCATCATGATCGATCATTTAGATTATTTGAGATGGGTAGAGTTTACTGCTTAATCAACGGTTCTTTTCAGACTGAGGATCGCCTTGGAATATTTCTTGCAGGCAATTTCATACAAACACCTTTCTGGGAAATTGATGGAAACATAAAACCAGGTGATATCTTCGATCTTCTTGGATGGATAGAAGCACTTGGTTATACAAATCAGATGTCCATATCTTCCCGTCCTTCTATATCTTCCATTTTCCAAGAAGGACAACAGGCCGATTTGTTTATCGGAGAGGAAAAAATAGGTGTTGCAGGCAAGCTTTCCCATATATTTGGAAATGAACCAATACTATTCGCTGAGCTTAAACTTATCCCTTGCCAAACTAATCAACCAGATCCATTCGTACCTTTACCAAGCTATCCAGGTTCTTCAAGGGACGTAACTATTACGCTTCCATCGGAAATTGCATATTCAGATCTTCGTAAAATTCTTCCAGAAAATGAGATGCTAGAAAAAACTACTCTTTTAAGCGTTCATAAAATGGAAGATTCTAAGTGTTTGACTGTTCGTTTTTTTTATAGATCTAAGAAGAAGACTCTTTCTAATGAAGAAGTAGATGAGGCACATCGAAAGGTCGTCCAATTATTGGATAAAGAATTGACCATACTAAAGGGGGGCATGCTATCCTTGTAAGCTTACCACACCATCTTGATTCGTCAGATTGACCCTCAGAATTTGATCTGATAAGATGAGCTTATTCGGGGACAGCATTCGTTTGATTCCTTTTTCGACCTTTCCCCCGACTTCCTAAGGCTTTTTCTGACTTGTTTTCGCCTTATTCAGTTCTTATTTGTTCATTTCTGAACATGATTTTCTAGCCTTGCGTTCTTGATTGCCCCTATCTTCCCCTTTGCCATCGAATGAAACGCTTTCACCTAAGGAGAAATTCTATATGTATGAAGATATGAGACGAAAAGTGGCTCGTTTAGAGTCCATTAACGATTATTTAGAGTCGGAACTCGTCTCACTCGATCGTTTGTTGCGTTTTGTCGGATTTGAAGATGGTATTTCCTCTGTGCGTCTTGCTTCAATAGAAACGCTCTACTTTTTCCCTACTTCTCAAGGTGAAGAAGGTTTCTCTTTCCCACAAATGCCTCACGACTACGACCTATTAGACGAACTTGAATCATAAAGCTGAATCAGGCAACATAAGGCCCCTTTTTTTCGCTTTGTGCTTTTTGTTGGCGTGTAACCTAGTCTAGGTAGAAATGTGGATTTTCTTGGACATTCGACATATCGGTATGGCTTTTCTGTTGACTTGGAAACAGATGCTTTGCCCCCTGGGTTGGATGAAGGTGTTATTCGTGCAATTTCCGCTAGGCAACAAGAACCTGACTTTCTTCTCGACTTCCGGTTAGAGGCGTATCATATCTGGAGAGAAATGAAGGAGCCTGATTGGGCTTCGTTCGATAGTCCGTCAATTTCCTACAACGATATCGTTTACTTTTCTGCTCCGGTAAAAAGATCTTCGAACAATCGACTTGAAGATATCGATCCAGAAATATTGCGAACCTTTGATCGCTTGGGAATCCCACTTGAAGAGCAAAAGAGGTTGACGGGAGTAGCTGTCGACGCTGTTTTTGACTCCGTTTCAGTTATGACAACTTTTAGAGAGCAACTTAAGGATCTGGGGGTTCTTTTTTGCTCCCTTTCCGAGGCGACTCGTCTCTATCCAGATCTTGTGAAAGCTCATTTGGGTAGTGTTGTGCCGAAAGGGGACAATTTTTTCGCGGCGTTGAACAGTGCTGTTTTTTCAGATGGATCTTTTGTCTATGTCCCTTCTGGTGTAACGTGCCCGATTGATCTCGTTACCTATTTTCGAATTAACGACAAAGAGATTGGTCAGTTTGAGCGCACACTGATAGTGGTTGAGCCAGGGGGATCTGTAAGTTATTTGGAAGGATGTACGGCACCAGAAAGGAGTAATAATCAGCTTCATGCGGCCGTTGTTGAGTTGGTTGCCTATGATGATGCTTCGATCAAATATTCTACTGTCCAAAATTGGTATGCCGGAGATTCTATCACTGGAGAAGGTGGTATTTGGAACTTTGTTACTAAGAGGGGGCTTTGTTTAGGAGACAGGTCACGAATTTCTTGGAACCAAGTCGAAATGGGAGCTGCCATTACTTGGAAATATCCAAGTGTCATTCTGCAAGGAGACGACTCCGTTGGTGAGTTCTTGTCGGTTGCCCTTACAACTGGTCGAATGTGTGCAGATACGGGAACTAAAATGATTCATCTTGGTAAGAGGACATCATCTAATATCGTATCTAAGGGTATATCTGCTGACTTTTCTCATAATGCTTATAGAGGACTGGTATCTTTGAAGGGTGAGGACAGTCATAATTACACTCAATGCGATTCGATGTTAATTGGATTAAATTCTCGTGCATTCACTTTGCCTGATATCCGTGTGTATCACCCTTCTGCCAAAGCTGAACATGAGGCTTCTACTTCTGCTTTCGATGAAGAGAAACTCTTTTACTTTGCTACTCGTGGGATTACCAAAGAGGACGCTATTCAGCTTGTTGTCACAGGTTTCTGCAAGGACGTTATAGAACATTTGCCGTTAGAATTTTCCAGGGAGATGGCTATTCTTGGTATCAAATTAGAGGGGTCTGTGGGTTGATGTTGTCTATTCAAGGTTTGCGCGCACGGTTGTCTGGTTCGGTTGTCTTAGATTATGTTGATCTCTCTATTGCCCCTGGAGAGATACACATTATTATGGGGCCAAATGGTGCAGGAAAATCTAGTTTAGCTAAGACATTAGCTGGTCATCCTGGATGTGAGGTGATTGGTGGAAAGGTTGTTTGGGACGATGGAATCTCTCTCCTAGAGCTACAGCCTGAAGATCGAGCACATTTAGGTCTATTCGTGAGTTTTCAGAATCCTCCAGAGATTCCTGGAGTACTTATGAAGACCTTTCTGAAAAAAGCTTACTCATCGCTTCAAGAGAAGAGGGGTTTTGAGCCTTTAGACGATCTGCTTTTTTTAGAGCGAGCTAGAAAGGAGATGGAAAAACTTGGCCTTCCTCCCGCTTTTCTTGATCGTTGCTTGAATGATGGATTTTCAGGTGGGGAAAAGAAGAGATGTGAATTGGTTCAGATGTCCTTGCTCAGCCCACGTTTAGCTGTTTTAGATGAGATCGATTCGGGCATTGACCTAGATTCTTTGTCTGCCGTTGTTCGATGTTTATCTTCGTTGCGTGATAGTGGGATGTCTCTTCTCGTGATTACTCATTACCCTAAATTAGCACAGCTTCTGAATCCAACAGCAGTTCATATGTTTTGTGGTGGGAAAATAGTTTGTTCCGGAGAGGCAGATTTGGCTTTAGCAATTGAACGAGATGGATATCGTCTATCAATATGAGAGGAGCTTCTAGATTTTTATTTTCTAAAAGATTGGGAAAATCATTGGCTGATGCAGTCCAAGTTTCGGAAGATAGCCTTTGCGAGTCCATGTGTGATCTCTGTTCAAGATTCCCTCTTTTTTCGAGGGTTCCTTTTAGATCGTTAGATTTGTTTGCTTCCCCTTTCTTGCCTGAGATAAGTTTTTCTGTGCCTGCTTGCTCTAGTGAGAGTTCTTTAGTTTGGCGCTATGGAAATTCTTCTTTAAATATCCCCTCATCTTTGAAGGGAATAGATGTCTTCCCGCTTGAAGAAGCTAAGATTTGTTTTTGGTCGGTGATTGAAGGCTATCCCTTGCACCCTTTTTCCGCCTCATTAGGATCTGTTAGCTCACTGAAAGAAGGTCTTTTTGTTTACATCCCTCCAGGAACAGAAGTGGATATTGATTTTAAGGCTATTTATTCTGGAAAGGAATGGTTAGAGAGGGCTGCCTTTTATTTCGTCTTGGGGAAGGGTGCCTCTTTGCGGCTTTTCGAGCGTCCTTCAATCCAAGCTGGTTCCTATTGGGTCCATCATGACTTTTATCTTTTTGGACATGAGAATTCGTCTTTCGTTTTGGAGCGTGATTGGGAGGAAGTATCAGCATCTTCTGTTTTTCTTACTTCAATTCGCTTGGAAGAAGGAGCTTCTTGTACGGTCAGATCGAAAGGTTGTTCAAGTCCGTGGATTTGGAGCGATATATCGGCAGTTCTCAGAGGTGAGAGAGCTAAGTTGGACATTCGTTCTTCTCATTACTTGTCTAATGAGCAATCCCTTTCTATCACGACTTGGGTCCAGCACGAGGCTCCTAATACTCTTTCTAACCAACTGATGAGGAAAGTTTTAGACTCCAAAGCAAAATCTTTTTTTGGAGGGAAGATTGAGATTCAAAACGGCGCATCTCAAGCAGAGGCGTATCAATTGAATCGTGATCTTCTGTTGTCCAATGGAGTTAGCGCTGTTAGTTTGCCCTCTCTTTCTATTCATCAAGGTGACGTTAAAGCAACACATGGTTCAACTGCTTCTGGATTAGACAAAGAGCTTCTTTTCTTTCTTGCTACCAGAGGAATTTCATCCGAGTTGTCTCGGGAAATTGCCATTGAGGCTTTTCTCTCTGACTTCACTTAGCAAGTGGAGGGTGACATGGTTTTCGTTTCGCGAGAAGAATTTCCTGCCTTAGGTGAGATGACCTACCTGGACACTGCAGCTACTGCGCAGAAACCCAAACATGTCATAGAAGAAATGATGCAGATCTACTTAGGGCAGTACGCGAGTGTTCATCGCTCTTCCTATCCTCTTGCGTCCGCTGTCACGGATAGGTTTGAGTTGTCACGTCGTAGAATAGCTGAACTTTTCTCTGTCTCGCCTAAGGAGATCGTTTTTACTTCAGGGACAACCCAAGCACTTAACGGACTTGCACATTCCCTTTGTCCTCCTTTGAAGTCAGATAGAAAGGGTCGTTTTCGAATTCTTCTCTCTCCAATCGAACATCACGCTAATCTCTTACCTTGGCAAAGGGTCGCTGAGAGGGGTGGCTATGAGTTAATTTTCTTTCCACTTCTTCCCTCTGGTGAGGTTGACTTGGAGGTCTTTGCTACTCTTCTTGATGAGAGAGTTTGCCTGGTCTCATTGCATCATGTGTCTCATGTTACTGGGGGAGTGATGCCTTTGGAGCAGATGCTCCCTTTGGTTAGGGCTTGCGGTGCTATATCAGTGGTTGATGCAGCTCAATCAGTTGGACATCAATCTATTTATTTTTCGTCTTTGGGATGTGACTTCTGTTGTTTTTCTGGGCATAAAGTGTATGGGCCTACGGGAGTTGGTGTTTGTTGGGGGAGACTTGACCTTCTTAATAAACTAAATCCCTGGCTTCTTGGTGGCCATATGGTCGATGAGGTGAGTTTAGAGAAGGCAACTTACGAACAATCCCCTGCTAGATTCGAGGCAGGGACTCCACCCTTTGTGCAAGCTATTGGCATGGGATTAGCTCTTGATTGGATTTTTTCTTTAGGGATGGAAAAAATTCAAAACCATGAGGAGGTCTTGATTAAGCGTCTTATAGAAGGGCTATCTAAAGATCCTCGTGTCAAGTTAGTTGGGGAACCTAGAAGAAGAAGCTCTATTGTCTCTTTGAAGTTTCAAGATAGATCTGGAGTGGTTATACACCCATTTGATGTGGCTCACTTGCTCGGATTAGAAAATATTTTTGTTCGCTCAGGCAATCTTTGTGCCCAGACTGCTATGAAGTTTTTTGGAATCAATTGTTGTTTGAGAGTCTCTTTAGGGATCTACTCGACGGATGAAGAGATCGATCGATTCATAGAATCTCTTTCAATTATTTTGGACCGCTTGTCGTAGGAATTTCTGCGAAGAGGGATGTATAAGTTTCAAGACGGGTGATCCACTTGTTTCCTTTTCCTTGGATATCATCGAAAACAGTGTCGATACATAACATAAGGGTTAGAAGACCAATAAAAGCTTTTAAACACTGCCCCATGAATGAAATTTGTACTTGGGGTGCCAGTCGGTTAGTGATCCCCAAAAGCACATCTACCATCAGGAGAGACCCTAAAATCGGAGCAACCAACTCGATAGCCAGCTTGAAACATGCTGGTAGGAGCGTTATGATTTCATCGAGGATCTGGTTATCGATCGATTCGAATACCGAAAAAGGGATCCACTTGTCTGCTGGGAAAATAGAGAAAGATTCAATGAGTAGATCAATTGATCGAAAGGCTGCGCCTGAAATCCAATAGAGTGCCGCCAAAAGGTAAACAAAAATAATTCCAATAGGGCTGTCCTGGATACTCAATAAGGGGTCAGTCAACATCAAACTTGAAGTCCCTTTTTGATGGTCTACAAGAGATCCAGCCATCATCATCACGTAAAAAGGAATAGACGAAACTACCCCCAGCAAGAATCCAAAAAAGATCTCTTTAGCACAGAGATAGAACAGATTAGAGGAGTAATTTGCCGTTCGACCAGACATATGACTAATAGCGAAAGGGGTAAGAGAGACGGCAATTCCAACTTTCGCAATCACAGGGAGACTTCTGGAGCCTAAGAAAGGAGAGAGTTGAACAAAGGGGAAAATTCTACAGAGAGAAAGAAGGAAAAGAGGCGCCAAGAATTGAAAGAGCGGAGAAAGGAAAAGATCTTTAGCTAGAAGGGCTAAATCAACTCCACTAATCATGGAGCAATCTTGGGTAGGTTTTGGAAGATTTCCATTCCGAAGGAGAAAATTTGAGACCCTAGAAAACCACCAAGAACGAGCAAAGTCAAAATCGTTGCCAGCAGCTTGATAGTGAATGCCAGGTTTTGTTCTTGAATTTGGGTAGCTGCCTGAAAGATAGCCACAATAAGACCTAACGTTAAACTAACAGCAATAGGTGGCCCCGATAACATCAAAATGAGCATGAGAGCTCGATAACAAAGTGAAACAATCTTCGCCTGAAACATACTACTCTTCCTCTAGAAGAGACGATAGCTGTCGATTAATCCCTTTGTGATCAAGGTCCAACCGTCCATCATAACTAAAAGGAAAATCTTGATTGGAAGAGAAATCGTAACGGGAGACAACATCATCATTCCCATAGCAAGTAAGATGTTAGAAACGACCATATCAATGACGAAAAAAGGCAAAAAGATCAAAGTTCCAGTTTCAAATCCATTCTTTACCTGACTTGTGATGTAAGAAGGTATGAGGATCATAAAATTTTCTGGGTTAATCGACTCACGGAACTCTTCTGGAACTGTACGAATCGCTACACGAAAGAAATGACGAATATGGCTTTTTTGGCTGTTAAACTGTAGGAAACGCTTCAAAGGTTCTTTGACCTCATTCGCTAATGAAACTAAATACTTCCCAATTAGAGGTGAGTCCATTGCTGGTGGAGTATTCACACTCATCCAAAGAGCTCCCTTCTTATACATATCTAAACCAACAGGGAACATAACGAAAACACTCAAAATAAGAGATATTCCGTTTATAACTTGGTTGGGCGGGACCTGTTGCACCCCTAGGGCATTTCTTAAAAGCGAAAACACCATCACCATTTTAGCGAACGGGGTGAGAAGCATTACCACAAAAGGGAGTAAGACAAATAAAGATAGGATAACCGCCTGAATGAGAAGGGGCGGCGTACCCTCAGCTTTAAAGGTCTTAGGCAATCCTGTGTACATCGGTATCTTTAGAGGATCTGAATAAGAGTCCACGCTCTCCTTCTTTTGCTTTAAAGAAGTCGACTTGTCCTCTGCATGAGCAGATAGGCAAAAAAAGAATAGGGAAAACAACAGGAAAATTTTCCTCATGAACCTCACTCTGCGTCTGAACGTTGAGTTTTGTCAGCCCGTGCAATTTGCTGGAGGAAGACCTTCTCAAGCCTTTCCCAGATCTCTTCGACATTGGATCGATTTATGATACCACGCTCGGTCTGAATGATATACCCTTTTGGGGGTAGATCGTCTTTAGGAACAATACTAAATTGATCTGCTTGTTCAAGAACCTTGAGAAGCTCAGGACGTTGTTGTTGCATGTGGACGAAGTCTTGCTCATTACAGAAGAGAGTTACGCTCTTATGTTGAGCTACCGATCTAAGAGTCTTTAATACGATGTCAGAAATTGCTGTAGGGTCTAAGTTCAATTCCCTCTCAATAACTGATTGAGCGGCTTTAATTGCAATCTTAATAACGAGAGGCTCAAAGGTTTTCTGGATGCTCTTAGCTTGACTTTCAAGATCGGCAATTACTTGAGCCACTTGATCTAATCCTTTTTGTAGGCCTCTTTCTTCAGATTGTTTCTCCAAGATCTGACAAGTTTCTTGGTTTTTTTCTTTTAGGAATTCTAATTCCTTTTCTGCACGAATCAATACCTCTTGAAGGCTAAGGATATTTTCAAGCTCTTCTTTTTTAACGACTCTTTGACCACTTGCCAATGTTAATTCGTTTCCCATGGGCAAAAGTAAAAACTTGCGATTGTCATACATGGATCTGACCTCCATTGAGCAACGGGTCGAGTCGGTTCTTTTGGATGAATTGGAAGCTATCAAAGACAATATTTTGTATGTCTTTAACTAAAGAGATATGTAACGAAGAGGGCAGTGTGTTTTTATTTATAATCATCGCCTCTTTCGCGCTTAGACGTCTACTGAGAAGAAAGGCTAAATGAGTCCCCTTTCTCAGGCAAATCCCTAAACTCATCCATCCGATTTGATACGCAAGTTCGTAAAGAGCATCCGAATCGCCTCTCCACTTTCTCCAAATAAACCGTATTCCACCCTTTAATTGACCGGAAAAATGAGAAAAGTAATCGAAATAAGATTGTAACGTCTCACGATTAGGATGATTGAGGAGATATTCGAAAAAAATCTGACGCTTCTCTTTTTCTATGAGGAAATGGCTCGATCTCATCATCAACCGAAAAGCCACTAGTTCAGATAGAAGCTCCAATCCAGACCAATTCATCTTCAATAATGGCACGAAACGCGTTCTTTCGACGAAAAGGGCACGGTTAGCCCCTGCACGAATCAATAGACCTAAGAGAAGCCTCTCTACAAATTTGGGAATGGGAGGAGAAGAAGTCGATTCAGTCAAAAGCTGTTCCCAAGAGTTACGTAGGTAACCTGGAATTTTTTGCTCAATTAACTCTTTTTGAAAAGGATGCCAATACTTGAATTCAGCAATTAAGTCAGGATAACGCTCGAGCTCAATCGTATTGAGTTTGGAAAGAAGTGCCGCTTCCCCATCAGGCAAAAGAGCACATAATTCTTCTTGTCGTTCGGGAGCAAATTTGAGAAGAAGACTTTTAAAGAACTCATGCTCGATCGAATGACCTGCGTCCATTTGTTCAGGATGGTCTTCCATAAAGGGTTACCTCCTAGGCGGAAGTCGATCCGTGCCTTTTTCTTGAGAAGGAGCCGAAGACTGTTTGTTCGTTGCTGAAGCTTCTGGAGTAGGTGGTTTCGGTGTCGCCTCAGAATCGAGATTGGCGCTTTCATTTATCTCTTCATCTTCTGTCTTCTTCTCTTCTCCTTCGCCGCCTTTCTTTTGCTCAGATCCTTTGCTGTCTGACTCTTCATCTTCCTTGAATTCGATTGGTTGAAGTGAAATTAGACTTTTTATTCCAGCCGAAGAGAAGAATTGCTGTAACTTCCAGCCCATCCATAAAATAATTACTAAGAATAGTCCAATAATAATGATTAGAGAGCCAACAATAATCTTGAAGAAGAAAGCTGAACTCTTTTCAACACGTACGCCCCATACGGATACTAATTCAGGTAAAAATCCTTTACCTTTTTTGAGCCCAACGACAGCTTGATCACCAATGATAGTGACGTTGTCCGGTTCTAAATTGGAAATGCTACTGGAAACAAGACGCTTAATCTTCATTTGCATGTATGCATTCGGATCATCCAAAATGCCGGTATGCTTGATGTAAACGGCCGCCGTAACCTTTTGCTCTTGATTTCCAGCTCCAGGAACACTCTCTTCATCAGGGATAGAGAGTTGTACATCTGCGTCTAGAATCCCTTCTAATTTGCGAAGTGTATTGGCAATTTGATCGGCTAATCCAGCTTGATAACGTACTTTTTCTTCTAGGTCAGAAGAAACTAACCCCGATTTACTAAACAGATTGAGTAAAGTATTCGTTTTTCTTCTACGTGGCAGCCCTCGCATGTTTAGAATAGCAAGTGAGTCCATCTTCTTGTTAGCTGGAACAGAAAGCGACCAAGTGGAAGCTTGAGAAGCGCCGCTTCCAGCAACAAACTTTTTTTCAGAGGCAATCCCATAACCATTCAAGATCACAGCTATCTCATTAGCTTCTTGCTCATCTAACCCTGTGAGGATGATTGTGTTGCCGCTGCTCAGGAAACCTGCTCCTTGAATGGGACAAGTTGAACAAATGAGGAAAAAACATAAAACGAAGTGGACAAATCTCGATGCACGCGCTCGAAAAGATTTTAACATGTAGACGACTGCATTCACGATTGTACTCATGTTTCGAACCAAAAGGCCCATAGACAGAGCCTATCCTACTTTCAAATTTTTTTCGATTTGTTGGAGGGGAACGGACCGACTTTATTTGATCCCCATAACGCCTCCACTGGTAGGTTCCTCTACCGTTCGTGGATATTCTTCAAATCTTGCCTAAGAAGAGGAGGTAAATTATCCATTTTGGCTAGCTGTTCAAGCTGGTGTTCCAAATGTGTCCCGACAAGACCTCCGGCTATCATAACCAGATAGTTACACAAAGATAGATGTTCGTTCCACTCTCCACTAAGTAGCATTTCCATGGCTATTCGGGCTACTTCGAAGCGATCTCGAAAGTAGATCAAGGCCAAAGCTGCATGCTCGTTTTCCTCGGTGAAGGGTTTAGATTGGAGAAGCCTCAGAAGAAATGTTTCGCTTTCTCTCCCGATCCCTTTTAATGCCTCAACAATAGCATCCTCTGTAAAGAAATCACTATTGCCCATCCCTTGAAAGAGTGGAATAATTGCCCTTGAATCCCCGATCCCACCCAGACAGCGGGCAGCTAACTCAGGGCCAAATCCGTATCCTGGGAAGAGAGACGAGTGAAATTGTTCAGATTCGAATAAGGCAATCAAGGATGTGACAGCCTTTGACCCAACGGCCAAAATAGCTTGAATCTCATTCTCTGGTTCCACTTCTTCTGAAAGCAGTAGGTCTGCTATTAGGGCCGGAACCGGATCTTCAGAAACTTTCTCGTAAGAAGAGCGTAAAAGAGAATAAGCCCGCTGGGCGTGTTGTATATCCCTTTTTTGATGGGGAGAAAGCAATAAATCGCAAAGGTCGCCTTTAAATTCTCGTTCCAATGCTTGAAGCCGAAGTATACGTTCGATTGAAATATCAGGATGTCCCCCTTTACCATCCTTCTCATAGTAATCGATCATCTCTCGAAATGACCCACCAAAATGTGCGTCTCGATGCATCAAAATGGTGCAATCCGACTCATCTACAGCTAGGAGGTGTTGATTTGTCAGGTTCTGCATCTAAAGACCTATTGTAGTGCGGGAGTTTCTTCTGCGTTGACCATCGTATCAATTCGCAAAGAGTCTAACCCAACAAGGGAATAGAATCGCTGAACAGTTTCTTGAAAGAGAGATAGAGCTTCATGCTTGAATTCCAGTAAAGGGTCACGATAATTCCCAACCCTTAATGGCAATTCAGCACGTAAATAGTCCATTGCCTGTAGATGCTGTTGCCAAATTTGATCAAGCCTTTTAACAGCGCACCAACGGAGAATTCGATTGAAATTGACAGACAATCCATCTTCGCTGGCCAGACGATCGTGAAGTGAGCGTTTTTCGCAAAGCAATTGAATGAGCTCTTCTTCTAAATATTTAGCTGCTACATCTTCAGTAAGTTTTTCTTGTTTCCAAGTTTCTTTGTTCACATCAATCGGAAAAAATCCTTTTGCCCAAGCTGCGCACGTTTCACCAGAGCACGTTTTCTCATTTTTTTTGTCAAATAATTCAGACATGCGCACATAACAAGTTCTAGAGATTGCATTTTTAACAAGAGAGAAAATATCTTCATCCTCTGAGATGATTCTCTGTCTCAAATTATATATGCTCTCTCTCTGCTTCGATGTTACGTCGTCGTATTCAAGGGTGTGTTTCCTAATTGCGTAATTTCTTTGTTCAATTCTCTTTTGTGCGTTATCGATTGCCTTAGTAAGCATAGGAGCTGAAATGCTTTCACCCTCTGGTGGACGAAAGTGGCCAATCACCTGTAACATTTTGGGAGAGGCAAATAACCTCATAAGATCATCTTCGAAAGATCCAAAAAAAACCGAAGACCCAGGGTCGCCTTGTCTGGCGCACCTACCGATTAACTGTCTGTCATTTCTACGGCTGAAGTGACGTGATCCAATGACATGAAGGCCACCTTTGATTGCGACTCCTTCGCCTAGACGAATGTCTGTTCCTCGACCAGCCATATTTGTTGCAATCGTAATTGCTCCTGGACTGCCGGCCTTACTGATGATCTCCGCTTCCATAGCGTGGTGCTTGGCATTCAAGACAGTATGGCCCAATCCATTATGTGAGAGAAGTCGAGACATTCTTTCCGATTCGTCAACGGAGCGTGTTCCAATTAAAATTGGACGACCCTTTGTGTGAATTGTCTGAATTTCTTCTAAAATCGCAGCGTACTTTTCTCTTTCTGTCATGTAAACTTGGTCATCGACCTCATTCCGAAGACATGGAACTCGAGTAGGAATGGATAAAACTTCTAATCCGTAGATATCTTTAAATTCTTGCGCATCTGTCTCAGCAGTACCGGACATGCCAGAAAGTTTCTTGTACATCCGAAAGTAGTTTTGCAAGGTGATTGTCGCGTAAGTGATTGTCTCAACTTGAATGGGTAAACTTTCTTTTGCCTCAAGAGCTTGGTGAAGACCTTCCGAATAACGCCTTCCTGGTTGAGCGCGACCTGTGTTCTCGTCGATGATAACTATTTTGCGATTCTGTATGATGTAGTCGACGTTCTGCTCCATTAAAAGATGAGCTCTTAGAAGTTGAGTTAAATTCTGCATGCGTTTTTTTCGACTAGCATCCTCTCTGTAGAGATCAGCCCTTAGTTGCATCTTTTCGTGTATGTCAATCTCAAGATCGTCGATTTGAGATAAGCCTTCTCCAAGATCTATCATTTCGAATTGATCCATGCCGGCAAGGTCCCCCTCTTTATTCTGCATGGCAATCCATTTCTTGATCCCTTGATCTGTTAATTCGAAGTCGTTCGATCTCTCGTCAACAAGTATAAGTAATTGGTCTTCTAGGTAAGCTCGAGTTTCTTTCGCTGTTTCGCCATAAGCAAGCAGATCTTGCCGATCGAGTCGATTGCGAATAAATGGAAGCTCACGAGCTTTTTTCAAGATTTTGTTCTTTGGCGTCCCTTTGCTAACTACCCATAGGCAAAGGACTCCTTCATCTATTTTCTCTTCTTCCTTCTTCGACCGTTTTTTGCTAAAGCTGTCCATCTCCGCATCTGTTGCGTTTGCTTCCCTCAGAAGTTTCCAGCCTTTATTTGCAATGCGATTGCAAATCTCTTTTTGAGAATTGACCAAATTAGCAACCTTCTCCTTCAATTCTTCATAGAGATGACCGCTCGATCTGCTGGGGCCTGAGATACGCAATGGAGTTCGTGCATCGTCGATCAATACGAAATCGATTTCATCGATGATCGCAAACGAATGTCCTCCTTGAACCTGCTCTTCTTTCGACGTAGCTATGGAGTTATCACGTAGGTAATCAAACCCAAATTCTGAGGCCGTACCGTATACAATTTCTTTGTCGTATGTCTTTTTGCGTTCACCATGTGACATTTCGTTCTTAAGAAACCCGCAAGAAACTCCCAAAAGATTGAACAGGTAACTGTTCCATTCGCAGTCACGTTGGGCAAGATAATCATTTACGGTAACAATATGGACCGGCTCACCGGACAGCACATGTAAATAGGAAGGAAGAACAGCTGTGAGGGTCTTCCCTTCTCCAGTTTGCATCTCTGCAATTGTACCAAAATGAAGCGCGACCCCACCAACAAGCTGAACGTCAAATGGCACCATGTCCCAAATAATCGTTTGACCAGTACAGTTGATAGAAGTGCCGCAAAGCTGGCGGCAAGCACATTTTACAAGCGCATAAGCCTCAGGCAGAAGCTTTTCGAGACTTTCTCCATTTTGGTGACGCGCTTTTAACGACTCTGTCTCAGCAGAAAGATCGACCACACCAGATTCAATGATACGTCTTTCTGCAGCGTTAATTTTTTCTACGATCCTCCAGTACGTTTTGAGACGCCTTTCCTGAGCGGATCCAAATAGTTTCCTGAGCAAACGGAACATAGTTTCACTTGAAGATCGGAAAGTCCAAAGCTCTCCGTCAGACTTGTATTGGATAAGGCTCCGCAGTATAGATTAAGTGGAGATTAAGGCCCAACTGATCGGGTATTTTGAAGTGTTTCTTTTTGAGGAAGAACTGCTGGCTTTCTCTCCAGAAAGTTGGCCTGATTTGGACGATGTTGATCGATCTTACCGTTTTGCCTTGGGGATCGTACTTCATTATCGTTCAGAAGTGCTCTTCTTACAAAGAAAAGCATCATTTGGCGAATGGTGCACGTGCTTCGAATTGCCAAATGGTTTTGGATATTCGTTCGAAACAATTCGAGAGGCTTTCGTTCGAATTATTGAATCACAAATAGTATGCCCACTACCACAGATCGGCGGATTTCTTGGTATGATCGATTACAACGATCATGAGGGAAGACGCACGAGGATGATTTGGGTCTGGGCAAAATTGGAAAACTCTTTGCCTATTCCTCTGAATGTTTCGTCAAACTTTGTATATGGAACGTTCGTCTCCTATTCAGAGCGGGAGTCATTTCGTTTATTTCCGGTTTGTGAGTCTGCTGTTCAAGCGTTTTGGTTCGGCGCTTCCATTGGAGATAAGTTGCGAAGGCTAATATTAGAGGAGGGGAAGTCCAACCCCCCATCGACATTTGAGGTGATTCTGCTTCTACGTTGTTGTCGTGATCATGCTATATTAGTTAACCAGTATGAAGACATACTTGAGCTTCCAACTCTTTTGCTTGCAGAGCATGATCCATTCCTGAAAACTATCCAAAGTACATTTCCTGGAGTGAGAGAGGAATTAGCCTATCTTGGAGCCATAGATAGGTGGTCAGGCAGCAAAAAACAGAAGTTTTTTTATTCGTTTTCTTATGATGACACGGTCCCTTTCGAAGGCAGATTGAAAACATCTTTTTTTATTTCAGCTTTGGAAGGATTGAAAAACCCCTCAAGTCCCATTGCTAGAGATGGATTTATTAGATTTAAGCAAAGATTCTTTGTTGACCTCTATGAGTAGTACAATTACAAAAAATAAACTTGCACTTCTTCTGCGATTGCTTGATGAGTTTTTCCCAAATCCTTCTCCATCTCTTAAAGCTTCCACTTCTTATACTTTTCTTATTGCAGTTTTGTTGTCTGCTAGATGCTTCGATGATAGAGTAAATAGAGTTACCGATATTCTTTTTCAAAAAGCTGATTCACCGAACTTGATGATTCAAATGAAAGTAGAAGAAATTCGTGAAATCATTCGTCCTTGTGGCCTAAGCATGCGAAAGGCTAACGCGATTTGGAATCTTTCCTCGCTTTTGCTGAATTTTCATTCAGGTGATGTCCCTGATAATCGTACCGATCTTGAAGCTCTTCCAGGTGTAGGAAGAAAAACAGCCTCGGTTGTTCTTTCTCAGTGGTTTGGACATAACGCTTTCCCGGTTGACACTCACATTTTTCGTTGTTCAAGAAGGTGGAATATGGCTAATTCGAAATCTAGAGATGGTGTCGAGCGTGAGCTGATGCGTTTGATACCTGAAAGATTATGGTCTCGAGTGCATTTACAGATGATTGCAGCAGGTAGACAGTTTTGTAAGAGTCGTATGCATCAAAGAGAAAATTGCCCGTTTTGTTCGATCCTACAGTATTGATCCGACTTTGGGTATGCGCATCAAAGCTAACCTAATAAGTTCTTCAAGAGACTGAATTGACCTGTTCTCAGACCAAGTTTCCTGAATCAATTGGTTTGCTTCGGCACTTGAAAGGCCTAGTTGGACTAACGCTTTTTTGGCCTCCTGGCACCAAGTTGGGGAAGGCGAGCGAGTTTTTTTTTCTTCGCATTTCAAGTCCACCAGAATTCTTTGAGCCATTTTTGCACTCAATCCACGGACCTGTGAGAGTGATTCTATATCTCCTTGTTGAACAGCAGATTCTATACTTTTTGCTCCTAGAGTTTTTAGGATGCGCCCAGCTGTTTTAGGACCAATTCCTGTAATTTTTGTAAGTTTTTGAAATATATTCAGTTCTTCTTCTGTCAGAAAACCATACAGCTGTGGCCCATCTTCTTTCCATATCATATGGGTTAGGATCGTAACCTTATCTCCTGTTTTAGGTGTGATTTGACCGAAGAAATGTAGCTTAAGTTGTATCGGCCCTAAGCTAATAGATAGAAAGAACTCTTCAAGTTTAACTACGACACCTTGTATTGATTCTATCATGTACTAGTCTACCTATTCAGCAAGTACGAGAAGTATGCAAGGGCAAGGGCATCTGCACAATTATCATTTAAAGTTTTTGGATTGATATCGAATTTGTTTGCTATAGCGTGTATCATTGTTTGTTTATTGCTGTCACCTCGACCTGTTAGTAAGTTTTTCACCTCTTTTGCACTGTATTCTTCCAGCTCAATCCCTCTTTCTTTAGTTAAGAAGATAAAGATTCCTCTTAAGTGAGATAAAGCAATTGCTGGACGAGGAAAAGGGCCTACAAATGCTTGTTCTATCGCCAGACGATCTGGCCGATAAGTATCTAAAGCTTCTCTAAAGGCTTCTCCCAAAAGTAGAAGACGTTGGTTAGGATCTGAACGAGCAGAAGTCTTGAAGAGGCCCCAATCTATCGCTTTTCCGCCTTCTATTACTCCATACCCAGTTAAAAATGTTCCTGGGTCGATCCCTAATATGATCGACATGTTTCTATAAGACGCTTCATTTGTCGAGCTCGGTATTGCTCAGAACATCTTTCTAAATGAAAGTCGTAAAGACTTTCAGAAATCATGAAACGATACGTGGGATTCTGAAACATCTGCAGTTTTTCTTGTATCGAGTCAATCGATCCAGGGTGGTAAAGCAAGCCTTCCCATGGGCCTTTAGGAAGAAGTTGCCTAATAACCGGGAAGTGTGGGGCTAATATAGGACGGCACCAGGTCATATAATCTGGCAAAGATGGATGCCCTTCGTAAACGTATGGAGATTGATCTCGAAAAGGTGAGACGAAAGCATCCGCATCGCATACCAGTTCACGTTTTTTCTTAGAATGTGTGGGCGTATGAAAGAATAATCTATTCGATCCTAAAATCAACCCTAGCTTTGATCGCACTCCAGGGATCCTTTCTTTGTCCTGTGTAACTATGTGCAGCTCGATATCTAGCAAATTTTCCATGGCACAGGCGAGATCGTCCAGGCCATTCCAATCTTCTAAATCTCCCACATAGAACAGCTTGAGAGGCCTATCATTATCTTCGATCTTCTTGGGCAATCGGTTTTCTGAAGATGCCAATGGTAATACCCTGATCGTTATATCTCTCATGAAATAGGGTGGCATTTGCAGTTGTTTGAGCAACTCTTGTGTTGGAACTATAACCAGATCTGTTGCGTAGAGAGTGTTTTTGAATTCCAAAATGGTTTTTTTTTCATCTTGTCCAGTTTTGTTCCAATCCTCCCGTGTAGGAAGATAGAATGGGAGATGAAAAATTTCTTGAACATATCGAATTTGAGGGTCCCGGTATTGAAGAAAGAATCTAGCTGTTTTCCAGTCAGAAAATAGAAGAACATGAGGCTGAGTAAAGTCAACGATGGACCGAGTGAGACGAAGCATAGGCCAAGTTGTCCTGATCCCGATACGACGAGCGAAAGGAGAAAAAGAGAATACAGGCCACAGTTTCAAATTATTGATTGGGATTATTGGTTCGCGTCCAAAATAAAACGAATGAATGCCTTCTACTGTTCCTGAACCATGGACCAAAATTAGGCAAACCTCACACCCCAAGTTGGACAGATGCAAACTAACACAGTAAACATGCCCACCCAACGGACTGTCCGATGGAAGCCTATCTTCGTGAACATAAAAAACTCGCAAACAATCCACCGCTCGTTTCTGCGGAAGGAGGGAGTTGAACCCTCACGAGAATTACCTCACTACCACCTCAAAGTAGCGCGTCTACCATTCCGCCACTTCCGCCTGGTCTATTAAAAAAATACTTTGGGAAATGGAATTGCTAGTTGCTTTTTTGTCTTATTCAGATGCTGCGACAGATAGGTCGCTGAGTCTAGTTCTTGCTCTCTTTTCAAAACAAGATAAACTTATGAACTACACTAACTAATTGTTTCGCTTTACGAAAGAGGATTCGCTCTATGTTCTCCGACAGTTCATTTTTGCTCTTGATGTTGCCTTCTCTTTTCGGAAGCTTCTTGATGGGGTGGATTTGTGGGTTAGTTGGTTTTCTCGCCTATTTTTTGGAAAACTGCCTTCTTGCTGAAGTATTGTCTCATGCAGCATATCCTGGCGTACTTATTGGCCTTTGGTGCGTTTGGGAACTTTATGGAACTATTGAACTTTTTTCTTGGGCTAGCATCTTCGTACTTTTCTCTCTCATCTTGCTTGTTATTTCGTTCTTTATAGAGGGCTATCGGTTTTTGTATCGCAAGAGAGTTCCAGAAGACGCCCTATTTTGTTGGACTCTTTCGAGTGCAATGGGATTCAGCTCGATTTTACTAAGTTTGTTTCAAAAAAAACTTTTTTTTCTTTTGCCCATCGCTCAGAAATTTCTTTATGGACAGACGATTTTTTTGGAATGGGATGCTTTGGTCAGATTGGTTGTTGTTGCGATTTTCATAACATCTACGTTTGTTGCACTTAGGACTCCAATAAAATTCTTATTGTTTGATTCTGATTTCACTCTTTTCCCTTATAGAGCGCGTATAGTTTTCTTTGTCCTGATGCGGTTAATGTTGACTCTTGCAATTCTAGTTGGCCTACAAGCCGGAGGTATTTTTGTTGTTACATCCTTGATGGTTGCACCTGCGCTATCCGCAATGGTTGCCTTAAGTAGATTTTCTTTTATGGCGCTTTTTTCCGCTTTTGTGGGAGCTTTATCGTCTTCTTTGGGGCTGCTATTAAGTTTGTGGTTAGACCTCCATTATGGAGTTGGACTTCCTCCGGGGCCTGCAATTGTATTCACTGCTATTGGTTTATTTGTGTTGATTGAAGTTATGGCCTGGCCGAATGGTCTATTAGCGCGAGTTAGAAAGAGAAGGAATTATAAAAGAAAATGCTTTCAAGAGATTTTACTAAAGACATGCGTTAAGCAAGAATGTTCTTCTTTTTCCGCTTATTTGTTGGCCCCATTGGTCGGTGAACATTTTCTTCGAGTGGAAAGAGGGCTGTGTGATCTTGTGCAAAGTGGCTTCATGTCGGCTTGTACTGAAAAGAACTCTTATATTTTAACGGAAAAGGGTAAACGAGAAGCCCTGCGAATTTTGCGACTTCATCGCTTATGGGAGCTGTATTTAGTTGAAAAAGGTGGAGTGTCACCTGAGGCGGTTCATCCTTATGCAGAAGAAATGGAACATGCTGTAGATCTAGATTCTAGTGAAACTCTTCAGCAGTTGCTTGGTGGACTCGACATAGATCCACATGGAAAATCTATTCCACCGCCTCAATGATGAGGGCTTTGTTATGCTTCTTTATTTTCAGTCGGGATTCATAGATTTTTTTTATATTATTTGTCGCCGTATTTTGTCAGGTGAGATCTTCTTCGAACTTGCCCAAGATGAGATGCAGATAATCTGTTTAGTTTTGGTTGGATGTTTTTCAACTTACGTTGGTTCACTTGTTTATTTGAGCAGAATGACGATGCTTTCGAATACTGTCTCTCACACATCCCTTATAGGGATTGTTATGGGGGCTTTTTTCTCAAATCTTTTTAGGCTACAAGATCCCGATCAACCTCTCTCTTCATCTGCTGTGTTATTGGGAGCTTTTATTTCTGCTTTAGTGACTGCTTTGTTGACTCATATTTTCAGAAGAGGTCTAAGGTTAAGAGAAGATGCTAGTCTTGCTCTCGTTTTCTCGTTGCTTTTTGCTTTAGGAGTGGCTGGAGTATCTCTCTTTTGGGGTAAAGCTCATGTAGGGCTTGATTTGATTTTAGGAAATATAGAGCTGGTGAATCTGTCTGACACTCTTCTTCTATTGGGCACTTCGTTGCTTAACTTGATGCTATTTTTTTTATTCAAGAGAGGGTTGATATCATTCGTTTTTGATAGGGAATTTACTTCTTGTTTGTTTGCTTATTCACATCTTTTCGAGTTGCTATTGCTTTTTCAAGTCGCTATTTTTGTAATGGCATCTCTTAGAGTGATGGGTTTATTTTTACCTTTAGCCTATCTCGTAGGTGTCCCGATTTGGTCACGCTCTATCAGCCTAAACTTAAGAATGATGTGGAAAAGCGGGATTATTCTTTCCCTATTGCTTCCAATATTATCAGTTGCTTGCGTTCGTGGTTGTTTAACAAACTTTGGTGTTGCCTTATCTTCTTCAGGAGTTTCAATTGTATTTCTTTTCCTTGCACATCTTTTCGCCCGGCCTTTTATTCCATAATTTTAAGTCTTTCTTTTTGGAAGGGGCTGCCATATCTTTTTTCTCCAAAGCGCTACAACTTGGATTTTCCATTTTTTCAATATTTTTTTTGGTTCTGTTACATGAGTTGGGCCATTATATCGCCGCAAAAATGTTGGGGATTCCAGTTCAATGTTTTAGCGTAGGAATCGGGCCTCCTATAATCTCTCGCACATGGAACGGCGAAAAGTGGCAGATTGGGTGTATCCCTTTTGGAGGTGTCGTTCAGATCGATTCTATATCCCCATTTGCTGAAGAGGGGAAAGAGAAGCTTCCAAGGATAGCGATTTGGAGACGTGCTCTTTTGGTTTTTGCAGGTCCTTTTGCTAATTTTTTTCTTAGTTTATTTTTTTTTTCCGTTTTATGGACATCAGGTGGACTATATAAATCATTCAGAGAATTGAATCCGTTTATAGGAACCATTTGTGAGGATAGCGACCTTAAAAAACTAGGTCTTGGTTCTGGGGATCGCATTATTTCCTATGGGAGTTCTCCTGTGCGTTTTTTTTATGATCATTTTTCGAGTGGGAGTAGGCAGAGTTATGTAGATGTGAAGGCGCTTTCGATAGGATATCAAGGCAGTGAGTCAGAAAAGCTAGAAGGCACAATTAAATCTCTTCCTTGGAGTAACGGGGTTCAAAATTACGGAGTGAGTGCACCTGGTAGCTTTGTCGTCTATCAGGAACCATTTCATTCCAACTCACCTCTGGTTTCTTCTGGTATGGAGCCTTTAGATCGAATTGTATGGTTGAACGGTAGTTTCATCTTTTGTTTTGAGAATTTTGAAGAGCTTTTATCTAGAGATTCAGCCTTGCTACGTGTTCGCACTAGTTCGGGTGAAATAAAATGGAAAAATTCGCCTCGTCTACAATTGGTAGACTTAATGGACGGTTCGGTTAAGAGAGCTAATCAACTTAGAGATCTATTGTTTTCTAGGGAAATACCCTCTTCCCCATCCACATGGTGGATTCCTTGTGTGTTGTCAGAAGATCTTCGTGTGACGGAATACTTTCTACCCGTAGAAAATAACGGCTTAGAAATCGGTGACAAGATTCTTTCCGTTCAGGGCGTAGAAGTTTCCTCTATTGCTGATTGTAGAAAAGAATTGCAGGAGCGAAAAATTTTTGTAATAGTTCATCGCGACAAAGAATTAGATTTTAATCTTGAAGATTCCATCAAAGACTTTGAGATGCCCTTCCATGATAAAAGGCTCCATAATTTAATACAGAGTTTCAAGCCTGAATCCGATATAGGGCCATTTTTCTTCTTGCGGCCCATTGAGATGAAACGGCGCAAAGATATCTACCCAGAGCAAATGGCAACTCTTAGAAAATTACTTAGTAAGATTAATTTTGGATCTTTGCAAGAGGGTGTCTATCCTAGTTTGGTTAAAGCAAGAGAAGATCAGCTCGTGATTGGCGGACTGTTTGCAGATCGTTCTGTGTATTGGAAAGTCTCGCCCTTTACACTTTTCAATAATGAATTATGGAAAAGCTTGAATCTTCTATCAGACCTATTCCTAAAATGGAAAAAACCGAAAATGGTGGGGCCAATTGGATTAGTTAAACATTTATACGGCGAAATTGGTGAAGGAACTACTAATTTCCTTTATTTCATTGGAGCTATCAGCCTCCAACTCGGCTTATTCAATTTACTTCCTATCCCGGTCCTCGATGGTGGGCATTTGCTTTTTCTTTTGATTGAGGCTTGCACAGGAAAGAGTTTGCCACCTGCAATAATGAAAAAAGTTTTTATAGGGTTTTTTCTTCTTTTCTTATCACTTCTGTCGGTTCGATCTATATTAGATTTGATTTCAATTTTATTTTGATAAGTTCTTTCATTAACTTATTAAACAATTTAGTGTAGTTCGCTTATTACAATAGTCGAAGTCCGTTTAAGGCAACTAGAATAGTGCTTCCTTCGTGCAGAAGAACAGAAAACCAGATCATCGAACGGCCAGATAGGGCTAGGAGAGCGCCTAGACCAACTGAGAGCAGACTTAAGGCCCAACCTTGGTGAATTACGTTGCGTGTCCTAATGGATTGCTGAAAGAGCCAAGGTAGTTGCTCGATGTGGTCTTTTAGAAGAACAATAGATGCGCTTTCCGTTGCGAGAGATTCTCCGAAGCCTCCCATGGCAACACCGAGATGTGCTTTCGCTAAAGCAGGGCCATCATTTATCCCATCACCAACCATCATTACTTTAGTCTTTTGCACAAGATCTGAAATTAGATCAAATTTTTGTCTGGGACTTAAGTCAAAATAAAATTGATCTATGTTGAGAGCATGTGCGACACGTTCCACCTGTTCTTGCCTGTCCCCACTTAGTATGATCGTATGAATCCCTTTATTTTTGAAGAAGTCTATAACCTGAGACGCAGACTCTCTGATCTTCTCCTCTAAACAAAACAGAAAGAGATGGCCATCAGCCCATCCGTAACTAGCTGTTCCGCCCTCTTCAATCCATTTGTGACCTTCCTCGAGAGCTATTTTTAATATCTCTTTATGGACCCACTTTCCAGCTAATTGCTCCGATCCGATGAAAATAGTTTCACCTCTCCATACTGAGGTAATTCCCTGTCCTGGAAACTGTTCTATTCTGTCGAATTCGAAAGATAAATCAGAAGAGCCAAAACGTTCTCTGATGGCAACAGCGATTGAACGTCCGATGGGATGCAGAGTCTGATCCTCTAGAAGAAGAAGCGCCCTAATCCCTTCTTCTGGCGGGGCAACTCTTTCTCCTTGAGCGTTCCAAGTTAGAAGAGCCTTCATGGCAAGAAGAGGCTCTGTCAATGTTCCAGTTTTATCAAAGGCGATTGTACGGATAGAAGGAAGAACTTCGAGCTGGGCTGTCCCTTTTACGACAACTCCTCTACGAGTGCAACGGCTAATTGAGCTCAAATAACAAGCAGGCAATGAAATCATTATTGCACAAGGAGAAAGAGCAATCAGAAGGCCTAATGCTCTTTCCATAGAGCCACCTGGACCACTAAATGAACAGTTAGAACAGAGCAGAGGGATCAAAAAAAGAGATAACAAAGAAAACACGACCACAGCAAGGGAGTACCAGTTTTGGTATTTTTCCATTACTATTTGCGAAGCTGGAAGATCACTTTTTGCGCTAGTGATCAATCCAATTAAACGCTCCAAAGTAGATTCCGAGGCCTTTTTAGTAACACGAATCACAAGTAAGGCTTGCTGATTGTAAGATCCAGAGTAAACAATATCTCCGGGAGCTTTCGCACTTGGATTTAACTCACCATTTAATTGAGTCGTTGTCACTTCTGAGATTCCTGAGATGATTACACCATCAACAGGAATCATCTCACCAGCATGTACGGCTATTTCCATTCCAAGCTGTACATCACGGATGTGAATTGGGACCAATTGATCTAATTTACGTGCCCACACCTTTTGAGGAGCATGAAGTTGGGCTAGATGAGCTGAATCAGTGGCTTTGTGTAAAATCTTCTTCTCTAATTCTCTAGACAAAAAGAAGAGAAGCAGCAAGAAACCACCTTCATGTCCTCGACCAATAAGAGGAGAGGAGAATCCAGCCATAGTCATCAAGGCATCTATCGAAAATGACCTCACCTTCAAATTTTCAATTGAAGAGAGAAGAGCAGGTGTTCCACATGCACAGTAAATGATCGGAAGAACGTAATTTCCGATATCAGGTAAAAATGAAATCAGAAAGAGTCCGGATAGGAAAAAAGATACGAATGTCGAAAAAGCATTCGCCCAAATTAGGCTGCAGTTAGCCAAAAAAGCCTGGGAATCAAAATGGGGTTTCCCTAGTGTCCTTGACACAACCTTCACCCTACGATCCATTTGTTAAGAAGAGAATAGCAGCAATCATTTCTACAATGCTTGCCATCCAAACGAATGACGACAGCAAGTCGTTTCTGTATGACTTCCCTAAAATCAATCCACCTAGCCCTCCGACTAGAAGAGCACTTGGAAATAGTGAAAGGGGAAATCTAAAAATCGAAACGACGGTCACACAGAAAGATCCAATCAAAGAGCCAAACAGCCCAGCCAACGCATGTTGACTAGGATGCGGAAGGCTGTACGGATGGAGACCGTGCCGACCTGATAAGAGTAGCTTGACGAAGGTAAAATCATCAGTTGAGATAATGTCAACGAATTGACTTGTGGAAGGCTCACCTAATTGAGCAAAAATTGTCCTCAGATCATCCTTTGCGCGCTTTCTATCTACACGAATTCGTGCCAATTCTTGTTCTAGAATTGTATGAGCTCTTTGCATTGAAAGCTGGGCCAGCCAGAAGGAACAAGCGCACCCCCAAATTGATAGACAAAACGCAATAGAAAGAAAGCGTCTAAAAGAAAGAGGGTTAGCAAGCAACAGAACTAATCCTGAAAAGAGCAGGTGAATCCCAGCATCGAGATAGAGCTGGGAAAGTACTTCCCTCGAAAGAATATATCTCCCTTTTAGGTCTGACCTGCCCTCTTCACCTGAGTGAGGTGATTCTAATTGCATTATTTCCGCTCATTCTTTTGATCTATAAGCTTAAACATGAAAAGCTCCTCCTTGTCTTTTCTAATATTTATTAAGGCGACGTGGAGGCTTCCCCCTTACCTGCAGGCGAACCGGCAATCCCCTAAAACCGAAGCATGAAGAGAGCTCTTTAATAAAAAAACGTTGCCAACTCTCCACGATACAAGATGTGCTGTTGACGAATGCGACGAATTCCGGAGGAGCTATTCCGGATTGAGTCATGTAGTAAATACGTAAACGCTTCCCCTCCACGGACGGAGGAGGATGCGCAGCAGTTATTTGGGAAAGGAAACGGTTCAATTCACCTGTCGAAACCCTTTTTTTGTAAGAGTGGCCGATTTCTACAATAGCTTCCAACATGGACTCAATTTTGAGACCTTCTTTGGCCGAACCGACGATAATAGGCGCCCTCTTCAAAAAGGCTAACTCGATTTCTAGCGCCTTAATCGCATGCTCCATTCTTTTACCCTTAGTAATGTCCCACTTATTTAAATAAACAACACAGGCAAGTCCTTGTTCTAAGATCATTTGGGCAATACGCTTTTCTTGCGCAGTTACTCCAACC
>NZ_PPEU01000002.1:0-33483 GCF_003056015.1 Candidatus Similichlamydia epinepheli
GGGGTCAATTTTCGGTTCCTCTTCTTCGTTTTCATGAAAAGTGCCCGAAGTTATTTCTTTTAATAGTTTTTTTTGACTCAAGAAGTCCTCAATCAACTTACTTTGTAGATCTTGGTCTAACTTTACAAAATACGCCTCTCTGGAAGGATTTAAAAATGAATCTCTAATCCAAGTGTATGGGTAAAGATCAGAAACAAGTCCCTTAAAAAACCTTCTTACACCAGGTCTAAACAAGAAAATAGACCTATTGGAGCTGAGTAAAAGAGATTCCTCTTCGTTGTTGGAACACTGTTCAAAAAAAAATGTTCCACACCTCTCAACGCTATCCATAAGAAAAACCCAAAAATCGTCCACTTCCTCACATAGAGATACGACGTGCTTTTTCTCCAGTCCCCTTCCCTGAAATATAACCTGGCAACACCTCTCAAATGATGTACTAGAAGAGATTTCCCAAGGTCCTTTCAACGGACATACAGATCCACCATCAAACAAAAATGAAGCAAAACGAGTCTCACATCCGCTTATTATAGAACCACCTTTAAACAAATTAAAAATTAGATTGTTTAGATCCAAATCTTCGACTTGACCTAACCTATTAGATTCAATCGAAACAATTTCTTGCTTGCAAAACTGAAGACATTCTTTAAGCACCTCACAAAAAAGATCCCAACCAGTAATTAGCTGTGGAGAGGAGCGCAAATAGCCTTTTAAGCAAAACTTTATATGTAACTTTGAAGAATCAGAAAATTCCAACTGATCATCATCCAGGTCCAAACTCTCTAAGAAGAAAAACTTTGTCAGCATTTTCAAAAACATATTAGGTAAGAGTTTGCAAAAAGACTCCAACCTATTCATTCTTAAGAGGACATCTTCTCTATGTTTAATATAGCCATCCTTCTCCCAAGATAGAGATGCAAGTTCTGCCTTCATCCACTGGGCAGCTCTATCATTTACTCTTGTGGATCTTGAATAAATTTCCTGACAATGTTCCTCTAATAACCTTGCCTTATTGGTAAGGGTTTTTTCTTCTTCAGATAGTCTCTCAAGACGTTCTTTAGTCCACAAATCAAAACCAGAAAAAACACCATCAGGATTACAAATTCCTAACCCAGTTTCCAAATAACGATGACACAGATCTTTCTGTTTCGTTACTAACGATATGATTGTATCTCTCCAAACAAATAGCAAATCAGACTGGCAAAGACGCCTAAAAAGAGACTGTGATAATTTTTCATGATCAAGCACAAGCCTAGCTTCCCAGAAAAGCCTCTCTGAAGGGAAAACAATTGATGAATCCTTTGGGACCAGTCCCTTAGGCCAAGAAGGCAAGCTGTTCACAATCTCATCAGAAAGTCCGTATATCTTAACCAGGACCTTCCTAATTATTTCATTAAATGACCAACGCCTATCATGAGCCCAATCAAAAACATGCTTTTCAAAACAATCTCTAATAGCTATTGGATCGTGTTCACGAAAAACACCAGACATAGAAAGAGCAACCACTAGTGGCGTCAGGTAACTCATCTCATGACTGTACTTGATTTTGCGACGAAGAATGGCAGATATATTGTCTATATTGAATTCTTGAATCATTGCTTGTCCGTCTACCATACGACGAACAAATCCGTTCTCAATCAAATTTTTTAAATCAAAAAGAAATAACTTCGGGCACTTTTCATGAAAACGAAGAAGAGGAACCGAAAATTGACCCCTAGACAACCCAGGGCCAAAATATGACATCCATGACACCAGTACAGCAAATCTGATCTGATACAAAGACGGTGAAGGAATGTTTTCAGAAAAATTGTTAGTGTCGAAACAAGTTTCTAATACAACACGAGCAATCTTTGGGTCCTTGCAAGACGGACCTATGGAATAAAAAATTTGTAAAATATCAGGTACCAAAAGCCATCGAAGAACTCTTCCGATCTGGCTATTCATTCTTATCCATTGTTCAGAACCAGTCCAAGGATAAGAAATGTTTTCTTCCAAAAATCTAATTGAATCCAGACACTTCCTAAGATCTATCTCCCCGTTGAAAGAAAGCAAATCAAAAGCTAAAAGTCGACAGCAAAAAATATTTTGGCTCAAACAACTATACAAACGGACATCTCTCCCACTCGTTTCTTGCATACGAAACGAAGTAAGAGCATCACCCCAAAAAACTCCCATGTGTACCACAACATGACTAGTTAGAAAACATAGCTTAAAAAAATCTACTTAATTTCACTAAGTCAAATTGTTCATAACTCACCCCATATTGTTCATAACTAACCTCATATTGTTCATAACTTGACCACCACTGTTCACAACTTGACCCCATTTGTTTGAGTTATGAACAAGTTATGAACAAGTTATGAACAACAAAAAATAGCCATTTCTCTAGGTAAACTGTCAAGTTATGAACAAGTTCAAGTGTTAGAAGAAGAAGAATACACTATAAGTATTCTTCTTTGTAATGCTTAGAATTATACGATTACCCTAACATGTCGACTCCGGTATTTTTCCATAATGTCTGAGATGCCCAGACGTACACTGCTAACGAACCGGTTAATTGCAAAAATTAGAGTTTGAACCGGATACACTAGTTCGGGTCACCAGGAGAAAGAAGTACAAATGATCTTTGTCGACAAGAGCTGGAGCGTTCTTTTCGAGTATGTGAAAAAAACATCACACTTTAAAAATTTGATTTCGTTTCTGAAAAATGAGAGAGACGAGGGTCGTTTTTTCTACCCACATTCTAAAAATATATTCAGAGCGTTCAGAGAGACGCCACTAGACGAGGTTCGTGTCGTTATACTTGGTCAAGATCCTTATCACGGACCAAATCAGGCTGATGGACTTTGCTTTAGCGTACCTGATGGAGTTGCTCTTCCTCCGTCTTTGCGAAACATTTTCAAAGAACTAGCTTCAGACGTTGGGGGTTGTGAGAATAAATCCGGATCTCTAGATGGATGGGCTAAACAGGGAGTTCTTCTATTAAACAGCATCTTGTCAGTGAGTGCAGGTAAGCCTCTATCCCATAGAGGTATTGGTTGGGAAGAATTCATTCAAGATACACTAGAAGTCTTATGGTCACGAGAGCAACCCATGGCATTCATACTGTGGGGTAAATCGGCTGCAGAGCGCCTAATCGGTTATGAAGAGAAAATACCTGGCGGACGTCGTTTTCTTTTAAAATCGGCTCATCCTTCTCCGCTTTCTGCTCATTCTGGTTTCTTGGGGAGTAGGCCGTTTAGCCGAGTAAATGATTTCCTAAAAGAGAACAACTGTCCGCCAATAGAATGGAGGCGGACATCATCTTTCGATTCTAAACATGGCGAAAAACAGCGTTTAAATTGCCTGTAGCGCGCTTGTTATAGTCTACTGGTGGCTAAGTATGGGTTGTCAAAAATAGGCCCTAAAAAGGGCTTAATTTACGTTTTTTGTTGTAGACTGGAAAATTAATAAAATGATCAAAGAACGAAAAGCTTAGATAGAAAAACTCTGCTAATTGATATCGGTTGTCAAATTAAAGACTTGTTAAGCAGTTGAATATCAATAATTATATTTGATGTAGTTCTATTGTTCTGATTGTGTATCTTCAAAAAGGGCAAGTGCTTCACGTAATTGTTTTATTTGTGATTGGAGAGATTCAATATTTCTTTTTGATGATGAAAGTAAAAATTCTAATTTCTCTTGCTCATCTTCAGAAAGTTTATCTACTTCTTTCATCTTACCTTCTGACCATTTCAAAACATGATTCTGCGACTCAAGAATCTCTAAACACGACTTGATTCCTTCGTTTATCGTTTCCCGCCTGTCTCTATCTAGGTCGGCACTCGTCTTCATTGAAAGAGGTTCGTCTTTTATTGACTCTTCTGCGGGAAGAAATTCATCTTCCATTGATTCTTCTTCTGACATGTAAACTTCCTCCTGAGGAAATTACCACTAACTTGCAAGCACTGGTTCTGACTTGCCTGTCATTTTTGAAATAACTAAACGTTCAATTTCTGTGAGAAGGGAATCATTTTTTTTCAACTCTTCCCTAGATTGTTCCTTTCCCTGTCCCAACTTATTACCATTGTAGCTTAGCCAAGAGCCTTTTTTTTCGATTATCCCCAATCCAAGAGCCATTTCTATAACTGATCCAGCTGCCGAAATTCCTTCGTTAAACAAGATGTCAAACTCAGCTGTACGAAAAGGAGGAGACATTTTATTTTTAGTGATCTTTGCCTTTACTCTAATCCCATACTCTAAGTTATCCTGCCCCTTCAGTGAAGATATCCTCCTTATGTCAACTCGAACAGAACTGTAAAACTTTAAAGCACGACCACCAGTAGTGACTTCAGGACTGCCAAATACAATTCCAATCTTTTCTCGAATCTGGTTGATGAAAATGGCACAAGTGTTTGATCTAGCAATAGATGAAGTCAACTTTCTTAAAGCCTGAGACATCATCCTGGCCTGTAACCCCATGAAAGAATCACCAACTTCTCCCTCTAATTCACTCTTTGGAACAAGAGCCGCAACAGAATCTATAACTATAATATCAATAGCATTCGAACGAACAAGTATCTCTACTATGTTTAAAGCTTCTTCTCCAGAATCAGGTTGAGAAATCATTAGCTTTTCAATATCAACACCAATCCTTTTTGCGTAAGAAGGATCTAATGCATGCTCGACATCTATGTATACAGCTAACCCACCAGCACGTTGCGAATTAGCTACAGCGTGAAGTGCTAAAGTAGATTTACCTGAAGACTCAGGTCCGTAAATTTCTACAATTCTACCTTTTGGAAATCCACCTATTCCAAGGGCAGCATCGAGAGATAAAGAGCCTGTTTGAATAATTTCAAAGGATCTATTCTCACCGTGTTCCCCGAGACTCATAATAGCCCCTTCTCCAACCTGTTTCTTTATCTGGAGAATGGCCAACTCGAGGGCTTTTCTTTTTTCTTCATGATCTGACACGCAAAAAATCCTCCTTTAATTTCACTAATATGTGAAATAATCAAGGATTGTTCATGTTGTCGCTTTCTTCTTCAATAACAGGATGACCGCCTTTGTAATTAATTCTATTTTGTAAGACTCCATTCTCATCAAACAAGGTGACAGTTCCATCGCCATTTTCAACAGATGAAACTAACATTCTATCCTTCATACGGAAATAACGACCGTTCTTTAGGACACCTTTTTCGTATTCCTCTAAAAGAGATATAGAACCATTGGGATAGTAACAATTGAATGCTCCGTCTTTTTCTCCGTCCAGAATTGTTCCTGAAGAGAAAAGAGAACCATTTCTGTACCAATGTTCTACTTCGCCACGAATTTCATCACGGTACCATTGGATTCTAGACTTTCGAATTGGAGGATCAGGCTGATCTCCTACCTGAGGTGTAAAAAAATGCTCGTCTTCACCATGCAAAAGCCCATCTTTATAAGTAGCTAATCGAACTAAGTGACCTCTCTCATTAAAGAAAAAAATCTTGCCATCCTGAACACCGTCTACAAATTCTTGTTTTTCAACTATGTGACAATCTTCAAAAACAATCCTAAGTCCATTTCCATTTACAACGGAACCAACTAGTATACCATCTAAATCAAAGTAAGAAGCCTCTACCAGAAGACCACGATCGAAAAATTCCTCTACTAAAAGCGCACCATCAATTGAATAGAAAAAAGACTTCCCGTTCAGTAAACCTTCTTCGTATGTTGCTTCCTCTGATAGTTCAGAACTCAAAGTATACGTTCTCTTAGTTCCGTGCATCAAATCGTTCTTAAATGGAATTATTTGCTGTATGCAACCATTCGGATAATAAGAAATTGATTCGCCTTCTCTAACACCCTTAATATAGGGAATCCGCGCCTCCAAATTTCCGTGTTCATCCCAAGACTGGCAAATGTCATCAAATTCCCACGATTCTTGAAACTCTGAGCGCAACTCTGGAATTCCACCCAAAACATGACAATCCAGATGTATCATTCCATTTGGATGCCACTCTTTATAACGCCCGTAAGCCCTACCGTTTCTAACTTCTAAATATTGGAAAATCGAAGAATTAGGATAGTAACTAGTAAGAATAGAAAAAAGATCTCCCTTTTTTGTTCTCCTATAGTGACGAGCAACTTGACGGTACTCGTGAGACTCGAAAGGATCCTTTGATTCAAAAACTATAAGTCTTTTTGGATCTGAAATTGTTTGCGCAATCCCATTATAATCTACAACTTGCACACTTCTTAAAAGAGACTTCTTTTTATGAAAAGAACATCCAGAACAAAAAAACCATATAATTGGAAGGCTGTAGGATATTAATCGACGAATCAAGATATTTCCTTAACAATGAACTGCAACATTTCAATCCGCGCGCTCAAACCATTCTGAATTTCATTTTCAAGTGCAAATGAAATAAGAAAAAGAGACGGATCATCTCCGCCGTGTGGAGTGATGCGCTTGATTAAAAGAGGAAGATCAGAATAACGTAATTCAACAGGCTCGCGTAAAGTGTATATCATATAAGAAGAATCATCAAAAAACTCTTTTGCCTGTTCCTTCTTAAATATCATCCCTACATTTTTATTTTTTGATCTATCAATCAATGGAAGAATGTTCTCCTTGACCCAATGCGTAGTAACTTCATTATTGCTATGTAAAGATGTATCACTACAAGACAGATCCCTTAAAGCCTGCCTACAAACATTTGAAAGATCACTGGCTTGTTTTGAATCATATACAAACTTTAAACATAAAGCAGTCGGAATAGCAGATGTAAGAGCTAAAATTAGAAAAAAAATCAAACTTTTCTGCTTCATTAATACCTCATCAGCTCGATTGATTGATTAGAAGGCATTCGCATGTTCCCTCTAATTCCTGAATATCCCACCTAAGAGATGAAAAAGAGTGATCTGGTATAGATGATTGCACCTGTCGCTTAAAAAGTTCGATATCATTCTCAGACTTTGCACAAAAAGAAAAATGAAGAGTGGGATTATCTTTATCCCTGACGGAATAGTGGACTTTCTTCAATCTCACGAGTGGCTTTTGTTTCACGTCTCTAAAAGGATAAGACTCAAGACACAGAAAACCTATCATTTTATCCAAAGATGGATAGGAGAAAAATTCATATTCAAATGATTGATTTTTCTTTTTTGTGAGAAGGTCAAGAACATAATCGTAAGCTTCTTCCAGAGAATGTGGAGATTGTGTAAGACCGTCCACAGAGCAAGATTCAAGTTTTTTCTGAAGATGATGATAAAGATCTTTGGCTTCTAATTTATTTTTTGATGACCAACAAAACAACACAGACGAAATCAAAAAAGAGAATGACAAAACAGAGGCAAAAACCGTGTGCATCCATCTTCTTTTAACTCTAGTTATCAAATCTGGATATGTCCCAGATATCAAGTTGAAAGAGATAGACGGTATGGTTGGGTCATCTAAAAGCGATAAACTTTTAAGTAAATAATCGTTTCTATCTCTAGGTAATACCTCTACGTTCCACATATCTGGAATTTCCCAGTCACGTTTTATATCAAAAACAAAAATGGTAATAGCTTCAACTCCGTAATCCTTAGCTACTTTTTCAAAGTGTTTTACAAGAGTTTTAATGTCACCTTGATCAGTTGAAATTGCTTTTGAAGCGAGTAATTTTCCTTCATGGGAAAAAAAAGCCAACAACACGTTTTCAATTTGATCTAAAAAAAGAAAACTGTCAGATCTTTCCTCATTCAAAGCTAGAAATAAAAGAAGAGATTGAGGGTAGCATAAATCAATTGATTGTCCTAAAAGGTTACTATGAACTTCAAAAAGAGATTGAAAGTTATCTAGAGAGCATACGTGAACAGTTGTCCAACTACTATTTTCTTTTATTTCTTGAATCCAATACCCAATAGCAAGCTTATTTAAATCCATAGGAAGCTGCTGTTCAAGTTTAAAAGGAAGAACACGATGAATAGCAAATTTTTGTATCAGCTCGCATTTGAGGCCTCTCACTATCATAATCTGATCAGGGCATCCCATTACCACGCAAAGATCAAACTCATTATCAAGCCATACAATCCATGAACGTAAATCTTTTTCTAGTAGAGGCCCAAGAAGATTAGAATCCGATTCCAACAATTTCATTCGATTTTTATCTATCGACATAATCAGACTGTGCTTACCACTTTTGCAAAAAAGATATGTTAAACTGCCCATGGGGACAATTAAGACGGAAGCCTTGTTCCTATGTCTAAACAGTGTGATAATGCCTTGTACTAATCCACTTGCAACTTGACCAAGCAAGGACAGAGACATCTTTTCTTTTGAAGTGTTCATTTTTTTCTCCAATGTCAAGACGTTTGAGGTCTACCTTTTTCTTCTGAGTCCACCTGTGCTATCTTACTTTCTTTTTCTGGGTGTGGCGTAGCTTGGTAGCGCGCTTGCATGGGGTGCAAGAGGTCGGTGGTTCAAATCCACTCACCCAGATTTTTCTTGGTCTGAAACCCATTCGGGTTCATTAGAAATTGCTTGGGACTTGTTGCTAACTATTTCTAGTAGTTGCTGTTCAATGTCTTGCGCAAGTTTGAGCGCCTTGTATAGGTCATCTCTTTTCATTTTATTTAGCCTGTTTTTTATACGTAGATCTACTTCTTTCAAAAGGCGAATAATGGGGTTAGAACCCCTTCTTCTATCGTCTTGACCAAGTGGAAAAAGCTCCCTAACTACATCTAAAAACTCTTTTTTTGAATAATTATGTAATTCCTGGAGAATTTTAATTTTTTCCTCAATTTTTCCCTGACGACTAGCTAAACAGTAAATCGCTTGCTTGGGTGCCCTCTCAATCAAATTACGGTGTTCTTTTGGAACTGATTGAAAAAAATCGTAATATTGTAACAAGTTGTATGGAGTTTGACGATTCCCATACGCCCTGATAAGCCATTGAGTAAATGTTCCTTCTTGATATTTTTTCATTATGGTTTGCGCTTTTTTTATGCGTTCACCGTGTAGAAGAATAGCCTGTCCAGAGATAGCTTTAACTTCTTGAACAATTTGTGAAAGGGCCTGTGCGTCTAATTCAATTGCATCATTTGTGATTGGCTGGTCTTGAGATTGTGTTAAAAAATCCTTAAATTCTAGCACCATCTGGAATGACGGTGGCTCAACTTGAAATATTCCGCTAAAACTACTTCTATCACCATGAGCAGCCTGGTCTGCTAATGCTTCCATTTTCTTTTGGCTGTCCTTCTTACGGGTCAACCTACGAATAAGATGATCTTTTAAGTTTGACATTTATTTGGACCCTCCAATTTAGCAACAAGTTCAGCTGTTAAATCAGCAAAATCTTTAGAAGCTCGACTTTTAGGATCGGTCATAAAGACTGGCTTGCCTTGAATACAAGCTTCACCAATTGCAGCGTCCTTTCTAATTTTAGTTTTAAGAAGCTTACCAGGGAAATGTTTCTCGATAATCTCAAGAAATGGCGCATTATTTTTCCCCCTAGGATTCCAAAAGGAAAGAGTTACACCAGCTATAGAAAGAGCATGCCTCTTGCCTACTGTAGTTAGAAACGTGGAAAGACGTTCGAGTCCCTTGATAGAGTAAAATTCAGGTGTAGCACAAACAAGTGCATAGTTAGCTGCAATTAAAGATGATTCGGTTAACCAACACAAAGAGGGTGGAGTGTCAATTAATATCCAATCATAATTTATCTCTTGAAGAAGTTGCTTAAGTCGCTCATGAGAATACCTGTCAGTTGCAAGAGCACCAGTAAGTTCAATGCGTTCTAGCCAAGAATCTGCGGGAATTAACGAAAGGCCAGGTATTTCTGTGGAAAGGATCACCTCATGAAGATCTTTTTCAGAACGAAAAACAGTAGCCAAACTATCAACTTCGTCTGCATCAAACCCTAGTCCACTAGTCAAGTTAGCTTGTGCATCAAAATCAATAACCAAAACTTTTTTTCGAAAGAAGGCGGCTAATCCAGCACCTAAATGTAAAACTGTAGAAGTCTTTGCAGTTCCACCTTTGAAACTAGTAATGGCCATGATTCGTTTTTTTTGCATGAATATTTCCTACCTCATGCGCTTGTCCGATTTACTCTTTATCTCCTCATGGAGAATAGAAATTAACTCATCTAAAAAATAGACAGAAGTTTGTTGTTTATAGTCACGAACGGAAAGAGATCCGCTGTCGATCTCACGGTCACCAATCAAAACGATATAACAAAATTTGCACATCTCAGCTTTACGAATTCTCTTAGGAAGAGTTTCATCCTCGAAGAATAGCTCACAAAGGAATCCTTCCTTATCAAATATCTCTTTCAATTCCAAACATCGTTCAAAATGTTTAGAACTGATTGGAAGAATCGCGATTTGATTTGGATTTATCCAAAAAGGAAAACGTCCACCAAAATGCTCTATTAAAATGCCTAAAAATCTCTCAATTGAACCATAAATTGCTCTATGTAAAATAACCGGAGTTTTGCGAACTCCATCCTTATCAACATATTCCAGGCCAAAATTCTTCCCTTGGAATAAGTCAAGTTGAATAGTCGCACACTGCCAAGTTCTACACAGAGCATCACGAATATGTACATCAATTTTAGGCCCATAAAAAGCACCATCTCCAGGATTAAGAACAAATGACTCTCCATCTAAAGCCTTTTCTAAAGCTTTAGTAGAAATATCCCATTCCTCATCAGTTCCTAAAACATTATCTCCCTTGGGTCTGGTCGAAAGTTCAAAGTGGTAAGATAGAGAAAAAGGAGAATAGACCTTTCTAATCAAAGCAAGTAACTCAGAAACTTCTTTGTGTACCATATCTAAAGTAAGGAAAATATGAGCATCGTCTTGATGAAAGCCGCGAGCACGCATCAAACCAGAAAGAGCACCAGAAGCCTCATATCTATGAACATGACCAATCTCAAAAACCCTAAATGGGAGCTGCTTGTAGCTTCTAATTTGGGAAGAGAAGAAAATGATAGCACCAGGGCAACTCATTGGCTTTACAGCAAATGTTCTTGAATCAATTTTTGTTAAATACATGTTTTCTTTGTAATTAGACCAATGACCTGATCGTTTCCAGAGAGATTGATCAAGTAATAGGGGTGTGCGAATTTGTTGGTAACCAAGACTTGATTGACAATGTTGAATATGTTCAACAAGTCTATCCCATATCCACATTCCCTTAGGAAGTATGAATGGAATACCAGGTGCTTCCTCGCGCATAAGAAAAATTTGAAGCTGTGGTCCTATAACTTTGTGGTCTCTCTTCAATCTCTCTTCTTGAATTTTTTTATGAGATTCTAAACTTGCTTGATCAGGAAATGAAATTCCGTAGACCCGTGTCAACATGGTGCGAGAGGAATCTCCTTTCCAATAAGCACCAGAGACTTTTTCAAAATGTATGGCACCAATCAAACCTAAATTTGGTAAATGGGGCCCATTACAAAGATCAAGAAAATCACCATGTTTATAGAATGTGATTGAAGAATTTTCAGAAAGGCAATCCAAAATTTCTAGTTTATAAGGATTACCTGACAAATGATTCTTAGCCTCATCAAATGTATATGTTAGTCGCTGACACTTTGACTTTTGTGAACAGATTTTTTTCGCTTCTTTTTCGATTGCAGGAAGGTCTTTTTCTGAGATAGATAAAGAGTCAAAATCGCAAAAAAATCCTTCTTCAACAGAATCAACAATTGTTACTTTTGCTCCTGGCCAAAGACGTAAAACCGCTTGAGACAAAACGTGTGCGGAAGTTTTCCAAAAAACTTTCTTACCAAGAGAATCAGAGAAATCAAGAAGCTGAACTTCATCTCCGGGAAATAGACGACCTTCCATCCCAACCAAATCACCATTAACAATAGCTGCAAATGCACAACTTTTATTGGATTCCTTTCGAAATTCCTCTAACGAAATTTCCTTAGACACAACTTTTACATCAGAAGATTTAACATTCATAAAGTTTGAAAGACCCAACTTTTACTCCGGTTCATGTTCTCTCATTTTTCGGAGCTTTTTTGTGAAAATATTGATGTAATATCTCTGCTCAAGAGGATCACATTTTATATGTTTTTTGTTCTCTTCCTTTCTTTTTTTGGAGAGGATCCAAGCTTCAAATTCATGAGGTTTAATTGTCTTGGCTCCTAATCTTTTAGCTGCCTGCGCTAAATCTGAATCTGAAGAAACAAGGATAGAAGGTTCGTCTTTACTGCTAAAAGACAGAATTTCTAAAATGTGCTCATCTGCACTTTGTTGATTACCTGTGTAAATTATCCGAATGCGATTGATACGACTTTGTAAAAGTTGGTTACTGTGTTTCCCACCGTCAAAGACAATTAAACAGTCACCATTCACATTCGACAGCAGACGTTTCAACTTTTCAAGAAACAGCCTATGCTCTTTAGGGAAAACACCTTGTGAAAAACTAGTAGTTGCAAAAAACCAGTTGTGCCCATCTATTAGATAGCGCATGAGGGGACCCTTCTATCAGGTAAGGGCCTTTGCTACACAAATGTATTTTAGAGTGAAATGATGTCCGTTTAATTCAACACTCTCTCCAATTCGCTTGCCTAATAGTTTTTGTGCAATTTTTGACTGGTGTGAAATTATGCACTTATCTGCATCTGCATCCCATGGACCTAATACCGAATAAGAAATAGGATCGCTTCCATCTGAACTAGGGGTTAGATGAACCTCACAACCAATTTGAACGATTTCCTTTGAAATTCTATCAGGAGCTATTATTTTAGCCCTTTTAACTTGATCTAAAAGAAACCTAAGCTCACTCTGAAGTTGTCCACGTCTTTCTAATGCAAATTTGAACTCTGAGTTCTCTCGCAGATCACCTAGAGCTCGAGCATCCTCAATCTCGTTAGCTGATTTTAATATTTCAGAGTAGAGCTTGTTGATTTTTTTTCTGACAAGCTCCATCCCAGCTTCAGTCGTCCAGATGGTATCTTCCTGGATCGGAGAACTCTGAGATAATTTTTTAAACTCCTTCATTTCTGGATGCACTACTTCAGCTAACGATTGAATGATATGCAGATCATGTGATGAAAAAGTGTGACATTTGCTTACCAGAAGAAGGAACTCCTTCATGAAATCTATAGAAGTTTGATCTATTACCTTTCGAATCGTCATATAACGATTGTTAGTGAGAACAGAATGAATCTTCCTGGTTATTTCACGATGAGTCGATATATTTTCAATTTGATGTAAAAGGACTAAAATTGCCTCTAAGAGATTGCATAATTTGCCCTTGTCTAAAAAAGATATAGGTTCGCTTACAGCCTTCTGGAAAAACCATACTAGAGCCTCAGGAAACTTTTGAGGATCAGAGGTCATAGAATGAACACACTCTATGGCTGCACTAACATTTCCAGACGAAGTCAGTTGTTTAAGCAAAAATTCTCTGTGACTGTTAGAAGGAAACTTGAGAAACAGTTCAGAAAATATTTTTGGCCAATCTTTGTGATGATCGGCAATGGCTACTAAAAATCTTTTTCGAAACGAAGTAATAGACATTTTAGAAAAGAAAGACAGTATATCTTCAGTCTCTAAAACAAATTTTTTTATCTCATCTTGACACGTGCTGCCCTTCAGATCGCATAAAAGAATCATTAATTCGAATCTAGTGGAAGGGCTCAAATCATCACTAATCTTCTCTAGCCTACTTATGAGCTCACCTTTTACTTGAGTCTGGTTGGCTTTGTCGGGAAAATCACGAGAGAACGAATAAATCGCAGATATAACACCAACGGCATCGGACTCATCTAGCTTTTCCCATAGAAGCTCCTCTCTGGATTTTGTCTGTTCCCGTATCTTAAAGTGTCCGTTTGAATTAGACGGAAATTCTATGCGCTCATCCCTTTTTAGCTTATTTCTTGCGTTCTGCCACCATGAGCTCCAGCTAGATTGTGGTATAATCAATTCACATAGCTCATCTTTGATGCCGAGAGCTGTTTTCGATCCAAGGTCATTCAAAAGAAGATATATAACTTCTACAGGATTCGCCTTGGCTTCATTCTCAAATGCATCAGAGTCTCCAAATCTTCTGGCAAGAAAATGATTTTTAGATATCGGGATAAGAGTTCTAAAGGCATTTCCGAAAGTTACGTGCTTGACACCAGAAACATTTTCAAACTCAATTGAAGCTTGTTCGCAAACTGAAGAGGTATCTAAGATTTCTCCAACACCCCATCCTGCTTTGTGATAAACGAAATTCCCTTTTCGAAGATGCCTAAGTAACTCGAAATTTCTTAAAGCTCCACGGAAGTCTTTTATAGGCTTGAGATTAACAATACCAAGATTCGATTCAAAATCACTCTCTTGCCCATATCTTTCGGAGAGAATTTTAATAGCAAGGCTACCAAACGCGTCGCTATTCGTCGACTGAATGTCAAATATCAAGTTGGCAATTTCTGCTTCGTTATTGTCTTGTTTCTCTTTGATCTGTGACCAAAGGGGCAGGGCAGTTTCAATGTATTGACCGAACTCTCGCTCAAGAGGAGATCGCTGGATCGAAGCAAGGATTTGCTTTAATTCCTCCGAGTCAATCACATCACAGCAACAGTATTCCTCCCACAGTTGCATGAGATCCCATATGTTGTTTTCCTTGATCCTGGAACGAAATTCTTCGAGGTAGTTCATAGTGGCTTCCGCTCAAACCCTAAGGGTGCTAGAGAGAAACATTGTAACAAGTCGCGTCTAATTCTAAAAGAATCCCATTAAAATTTCTTTCTTGGTTTTGATACCTTTCTATAAAAAAAATTATTTGGCTATTCATATTTATATAACTTTTGAAGATCAATAAAGTGGGGAATTAAAAGAAATGTCTAAAGGTAAATTTGAATCTCAAAAGAGACCAGGAGAGATCTGTCTCGTTGAGACAAAGAAAACGCTAGAGATTTGGAATGAGCTACGTAAGGCGATCTCCAACATGCGTGAAAAATCTAAGGAAATCAGCAACAATTATGGCATGACAATTGAGGAGTTTGGTCTTTATATTGATAATCCATCGAATTTTTCTCATAAAGATTGGGAGAAGATTTATGAGCATCGTAAGATTGTTTTTGATTGTTTTAAAAAAAACAGTATGATTCGTGAATCAATGGCGTCTTCTTCACACTCATGCTTAAAGAAGAGATCAAACAAGATTCGACGCCTTTTTGGGCCTAGAGAAGGATGGATTCAGGGCTAGTTAAATGATAGCAGGTCTTCTATCTCTCTCTCAACTTGCATTGTATACCAAGCTGGTTCGTAAATTATGAAGCTTTTGAGAACTTGCCTTTGTGAGATTTTAAAAAGTTTACTAGGACTTTCGTACACTTCTTGAATTTTTTGAATATATTTTTCAGTAGAAGTGAAAATTGTCTCTTCCTGTCCTAGTGACTGAGCCGCCACTTCTCTTGTGTGCCAAAAGTTTTTGGATTTTAGCTGGAATATTGGTTGCCCATTCATTAGGAATGGAATAGCCTCGTCTTGTGATCCAATTGGGAATGGATTTAAGTATATGCTTGTCGCAGTTAACAGGTCTGATTTTTCTTTTTTGGTTTGAGGAAAATGTACTCTTTCTTGCCATAGTCTCGAGTCAAAGAATCTATTTAGCTCGTGTTTAGATGGAGATCCAAAAACTGCTAGATGGAGACCTGGACACCTTTCTAAAACATCTTTTAAAAACTCTCCAAAAAAAGTTCCGCAGCTAATCAGAGGTTCGTTAATGAAGGTAGACGCTAGAAAATGAAAACGTAATGGTTGGCCAAAGGTTTCAACTTGCCCTCTTTTTTCGAAGCTTTTTTCCCTTTGTTGAAGTGGAGGTGGTATTAGTATCCTATTTTGCCCTTCCTCTATGCCGAAGATAGAAATGATTTTGTCAAACGGGAGCCTCATTCCCTTTTCTACTGATTTTATAAACAAAAGTTTCTTCGGACCCTCGATTCTTTCGGCAATGGAAAGAGATATCGGATTGAGGTTGTGAAATACTATTAGGTCCGGAGAGACCCTGAGGACTCTATCCAGTACATCTTCAATTGATTCCTCTAATTTTAAACTAGCATTTGCAACTGCATATCCTATTTTGTTTTTTTGAAGGAAAGAGAGGAAAGTTGTGTTTTTTTGCGATGAGATTTTTATATTACCTGAACATAGGGTAGAAAGCTCAAGAGAAGCCACAGCTGTCGCATATTTCTGATTTTTGTTTCTATATTCAAGAAGAATACGCAAAAGTTGCATCTCATCTCCTGACTGGTCGTCTATTATGTGAACAACTCTCGGAATTTTCTTTGTTATCTCTAATGGCCTTTTCTTATCTTTCCAATTCCAAAACGTGTTACAGAACGATAAAGTACAAAATATGTCATGTTCATGCGTATTGTTTTGTTGTTTATATTCCAACATTGCGAACAATGGGTGAAAGCTTTTGTGTAGAACCTGCAGTAGTCTTTGTCTAATAACTTCTACTCGATCCCGCAAATATTTAACGTCTTGTTCTAGAGACTCGGGATAAGTTAAATTAAATTTTGGGTTGTCCAAAATGGACGATCCGTCAGACAACCAGAATGTGCTTTTGTTTGGAATAATCAAAGATTGAGTGACACCTTCCGAAAAGGTAAGTTTTTGGGCTTCGCATTGCAGTAGCAGTGAGTGGTCGAGCACAAGAACAGATATTTCTCCAGTTGACCATTTTTGAAACCAATTACCTTCTATAGAGAACGCATGTAGAAGAGTTGTCGATTTAGGAAATACTAGGACAGGATTACTGAAACCGTCGATGTGTTGAAGATTAGATATAGTGCATTCGTCTATCCATAAAAAAGAATGTTCACTAGATTTTTTAGGGGTTATCCAACCAGTAAATGATCCAATAGGACTTACAATTGGAAGTGAAGGTATATCTCGAATTCGCAAGATAGACCTTACGCATTTTGCAATTTCTTCCCACGGATGATGTTTTGAATCTTGAAGGATCTGAGTTGATTCCCTGATTATTTCGTTAAGAGTCGGTCCAAAAAGTTTACTATCCGATCGGTTAAGGTCAATATGAGATGAAAATTGCCTCAACACGCGAAGTGCCGAAGAAGAATCTTGGAAAATAAGTGAGAAACAAGAAGACCAAGCTAGTTCTGATGTTCGTGAAGAAAAAATAGGAAACTGATCAATTTCTTGTGCCGTTTTCAAAATTTCTGTAAGTCTACTTGAAAGCTCTTCGCGAGGAGATGAGAAAGCTTGTAATGTTAGCTTTTCCAGTAAAGAATTCATAGAAAGTCCATGTTTGGAGGATTTGAGAACGTGTCCATCTACACTAATCGAGGGATAGACGTTCCACCTCTATCTCCTGTCCAAGAAATGATAAAGGCTCCTCTGCCTACATCAGTGTCTTTGTCAATATCATCATTTTTCCCAGCAGGGTTCCTTCCAATGGTTGAAGAGGGCGATACTGTCCTGATAGGAATGCCGATTTTACGACATATATCCTTGAAAGAACTAAGAATTGTTTCCCCTGTCTCAGGTCATGTACATAAAATTTTTACTCCAAATGGGTGCAGGCCAGAACGGATAGAACTATTCCTATCTGAAAAACAGGAATCATTTGATTTTGATCCTTTCCCGGAAGAGTTGAATCCAATATCCATTGTTCAAAATATGGCAAATAGGGGCCTTTTAGCATGCGTTAGATCATTACCATACGATGTTATGCCAGATCCTTCCCGTTTACCGAGGTCCATTTTCGTAAGGGCTTTAGAAAGCTCTCCTGGTGTAATTCCTACTTCTTGTTGGATCTCTTCTTATTGGAGTGATTTTACATTTGGACTTCGTTTATTATCCAGGATCTGTCCTAATAATCTTCACGTAGTTCACGGAGAAAACGACATTTTTTCGACTCAAGATAAGTTAGAAGGTGTTCACTATCATTCGTTAAGTGGCCCTCATCCTATCGGAAATGGAGCAGTTCAGGTTCATTTGATTGACCCAGTGAGATCTCCAGAGGATGTAATTTGGGTAATTTCAGTAAGAGACGTTGTTTCTCTTGCTAAGCACGGGTTAGAAGGACGTTATTGGCCAGATACGTTCTTTTCAATTTCATCTTCAGAGACTAATTTTGAGTCCATTCTTGTGAAAGGAATAATTGGGACATCTGTAAAGGTTCTTCTAGAAAGCCTGAAAGACAGATACAACAGAGTGGATGATCGATTAATTTCTGGAGATATTTTTTCTGGAGAAGAAATTAGTAGAAATCAGTTCATTCGTTTGCAAGATTCTTCTTTGATATTGCTAGGAGATGCGAATAAGTTTCCGCCTTTCAAAATTTCAGGCAGCTATTTCAATAGATTTCAATTCAGTTACTGTACAAATGGATTTCCGAAGAACAACATCTTCCCATTGGATCATTCCCTCTATGAGCGTGTGTTGCCAATGGATATTCCTGTTGCGCATCTTCTTAGAGCTTGCTGGTCAGGAGATTGGAAAGAGGCTATTAGGTGTGGCCTTCTGGAACTTTCTACAGAAGAAGCTGCTCTTTTTTCATCCGTTTGCCCTGCTCATTTCGATTTTATTTCTTTATTTCGCACTGCTCTTAGAATTTGTTACACGGACTATGTTTTAAGTCGATGAGGTCTTGGCAACAAGGGGGGTCTGGATTTAATATCGGCCTATTAACATTTTTCATGTTACGGAGGAGCTTCTTTTGTTGGGCTGGCAATCGTCTTGGGCTTCATGGATTGAAAGAGCAACGGAGGCGATTTCTTCGCGTGGTCGTTTTATTCTGTCTCTTTGTCGCGCAATCTCCATAGTTTCTCTCGGAATTACTGTCTTTTCTCTCATTGATGGACCTAGTGTTTTTTTGAATGGTATCTCTTTGGGCGAATCAGTTGATTTAGATAATGGGTTTCCATCTAGAGAAATTTCTCTAGAAACAATTGGATCATTTGGATTCGGTCAGATTGAATCTGGATGGGTGGAAGAACCGGATCTTCTAGGGCAGTTTTCTTTGCTCTCACTATCCTCTCGACCTGATCTTTCCATCGAGAATGATTCTGAATTTTACGTCTATTTGACTAAATCTAAAAAGGTGATGAAAGCGTATCCAGAGGTAGATTACCTATTCGTAATGCAAGGAGCTGCACTTATTCCAACTGATGATGGGACAGTAGCGTCGTTACGGGTTCGTTTCAATCGTGTGCAAGGCGGAGAAATTTGGGTTCGTTTTTCTCCTACACGTTCTACTTCCTTATTCACAGAATTAAAAGAAGGTGATCTATTTGCACCTCTTAATTCTATGAAAGTAAAAAACAAGGAAGCCAGTGGGTTCGATGTTCAATATCTTTCTTCTATTGGTTTTCAATGGGCTGGTAAAGACCTAATTCTTGAACAGAGTAGTGGAGTGGAGTTGCAGCACATAGGTCTCTTTAGAATGAAAGGAGTGACAGAATCTTCTCTTCATATGAGGGTCGGAGATTGTTTGTTTCAAGAAGACGGGGAGTGGTTCGTTACATCTCCTGGTGAACGTACTAGAGGTAAAATCATATTTCAATTGGAAGAAGTGACTGATAGCCGTCTCTTGTTCTCCGTTTGGGACCTGCAAGGAGGGGTGAAACGGGGGCTTTACTTGTCAAAGGTTCAAGAAGGGCTTGATTTGGGAAGTATTAGGGAGTTGCGTCTATCTGCTGTTCGCTCGGCAGAACACGTGGTTCTTCAAATTAGACAGCAACGCTTGTCTGTTAGATTGGGAGATTACTTAGTAGTTCAGCATGAGAATGGTGATAGACTTTTCGTAAAAGTTGTTCCTAAAGGGCAAACACATGAACCAGGGACATATATTTGGATTAAATCGATTGTTAGATCGAAAGGAAGGTGGCAAGTTGAAGCAAATGTGTACTCGTACCTTAGATCTAAATTCATATCATGTTTAATTACAGACAATAGTTTCGGCTATAAGAATTTGTCTAACGATCCCAAACAGTCTCTTTCTCAGGCTGCTTTCTTGTTTAAAGATAAGTTACGTTGGACAGCTTTTTGATACTCTCAAAACTTCGGATAAAGTTGTCTCTCCAGCTCGAACCATATCTAGACCGTGATCGTATAGAGATAGATATCCTTCTTTCATTGCTTTTTCTCGTAAAACTGCGCTGTCTGATTCTTGTGTTGTTTCTCTTCTGATTGAAGGTGAATTTATCATCAGCTCATACAATCCTAAGCGTCCCTTGTATCCCAATTGGAAGCAAGAATTGCAGCCGATAGGCTCGTAGATATAATCTGGGACATTAGGCGATAGAAAAGTGCTTTCTTCATGAGTTGGTGGTCTTGCCTGTTTGCAACTACACAGTTTGCGAACCAAACGTTGTCCTACTGACCCAATAAGTGAAGATGAGATTAAATACGGCTCTATTCCCATATCACGAAGTCGAATTATCGCTGATGGTGCGTCATTAGTGTGAAGAGTGGAAACAACAAGATGCCCAGTTAAGGCAGCTTGTACAGCAATAATCGCAGTTTCTATGTCACGAATTTCTCCAACCATGATTACGTCAGGATCCTGTCTAAGGATCTGCCTCAACCCTTTTGAAAAAGAAAATCCAATTTTAGGAGCCACCTGAATTTGAGCTACACCTTGTACTTTGTACTCAACTGGATCTTCAATTGTCATGATATTGATTTTAGGAGAGACGAGATCAGATATTGCGCTATAGAGAGTCGTGGTCTTACCGCTTCCAGTAGGTCCAGTGACTAGGATAATTCCTTCAGGAGTTCGCAACATATCTCTAAACTGAGAAAGTATTCTGTCCGGCATGCCAACATGATCAAGGCCAAGGGTGATGTTTTGTCTGTCCAATATTCTCATTACTATTCTTTCACCATGTAGGACAGGAGTAGTACTAATTCGAAAATCAATCTCTCTACCACCGTATACCATTTTAACACGTCCGTCTTGAGGAAGTCGTCGTTCAGCGATGTCCAACTTGGCCAGCACCTTAATTCTAGTTATAAGTTGGGCTTGAAATTCCGTTGCTGGTTGATGTCGCATATGTAGTAAGCCGTCAATTCGATACCTGATCTGAAGATGGTCTTCTAAAGGATCAAAATGTATGTCGGAAGCACCTTGCTGTATAGCTTCTCGTAGGATTTCATTTAAAAGAGCAACTATAGGACTGCTTTCATTGTTTTCTAAAAGATCTAAAGACTCTTCTTCGTCATCTTTTTTTTCATTTTCTTCAAGGTGATCCAATAACTCTGAAGTCCTGCTTTTTCGCCCTTCGTAAACAGAGTTTATTTTTTCCGAAAGAATTTGCGGGTCACAAATCTCAGTTCGAATAGGTGAACTGAGTAGCCAAGATGCCTCCTCGATTGCATCCAGATTGTTTGGGTCAGCCGCTAAAACCCAAACGGTCTCTCCCTCCTTTTTGAATGGAAGTATCAAGTTTTTTTTAGCAAAAGAATAGGGAAGAGTTCTGGATATATCTTCTAATTTTTCTTGGTGATCTTTTTGCATTTAACGACCAAAAATGAGCTTAAACGTTTGAGGTAGTTTAGCTCGAATCCCCTCCGTCCTTCGGCCATGTTTCTTAAGAGGAGCTGGTAGGAGATCTCCAGGCCTCCTCCTTAAAGCCTGCAATTGCGTAACTTGAGCATCTTGTTGCAAAGAGTCGATAATTTGTGGACGAATCAAGACAAAAGTTTCAGTGGAACGATCCGAAACAGTATTGTATCCAAAGAATGATCTAAATATAGGAAGCTCGCCTAAGATTGGCAGACCGTTATGACGATCTTCTATGTCCTTTTGACGAAGACCGCCTATTATAACACTCTCTTGGTCACGAATGCGGCAGAGATTTTTAATGTTACGTGTGTGTATTTCAGGACGACCTTCTGCTCCTCCACGATGAGATTCAAATGTTAAATCACAGTCCATTGTAACGTATCTTTCGTTCTCTTCTTCATGAACTACAGGCTTGACGCGAATTTTAATCCCGTATTGTGCACGGACGTAAGAATCCTTGAAGACAGTTGCACTACCAGATGGAACTGCAGTTTGGCCTACATTTACTGACGTCTCTTCAACTAGGTTGATTACTGCCGTTGTACCATTCATTGTGATAAGAGATGGATTAGCATGAATCTGAATGTCTTCTTGCCCCACGAGAAAGTTAAATGCGAAATCGAACGGCGGAATTTGCAAAAGTTCAGCAGAAGAGCTTAAAAAGAATTGAAGAATTCCAAATTCACGTCTTAACGCAGTGGTCGCATTACCAGGGAACCGCATACCTAATGCATCATTACTCGAAGCCTCTGACCCGAGTGATAGTAGACTAATTCCAGATTCACCGCGCTCAGTCAGAGACTTTTCAAACAATATGAAGTCGATTCTGACCATCTTCTCTGGGACATCTAGTCTTTTAATTAGATCCAAAATGTGATTAGAAAGATATGTTTCGATCGCAAGAAAGAGAGTGCTTGTTTTCATATCCACAACAACATTGTAGTCGCCCCATGTGGAGCCCCTTTGTTCTTCCGAAAATTTAGCCAATCCACCAGGCACTACGAGAGGTGGTACTCCAGTCTTATCAACTTCACTTTGAGCAGATGCTATTTCCTCAATTGCCTCTTCATCACTTAAAGGAGGTCCGGTGGTTGTTAAAATACGACAAATTTTAGCTAAAACTTTTCCAAGTTCCACTGGGTCTGTATGTTTGACCCTGTACCTAATGATCTCTTTTTTGGCTGGCCCTATAAGACCTTCTTCAATTTTTTGGATGATGCTTGCTGCACGATCGACTTCTTCCTTTGATCCTATCAGGAAAAGTCCACCAGGAGCAGCCAAAGGCACCACCTGCAATCCAACACCGTCTAATTCACTGGACTGACTAGAAAAAGAAAGAGAATGACCCCAAGAAATAGGATTGCCAAGTGCGCTTCTCAAAATCGCTTCCATATCCTGAGATGAAATCTTCGCAAGAGGCACAACTCGAAATTCTCTCTTTGAGCCCTGTTCAAGAAGGAAATGTGCAATTTGAATACCTTTTTGAACATCAATTGCTCGACCAATTAGCGCTAAACTTGTTCGAAATGGTTTAACCTGCACTAAAACAGAGCTTAACATTTTTTCGAGACTCAACCCTGTAGCCTTTGTATCTATCCCTTTGGTGTTAAGTAGGAAGCAGACTACCTCCCTGTCAGGTACGAAAAGAAGGTCTTCTTCCTTGTCGATAAGTTTATTGAATCTTAGTGGGCCTTGACCTACTTGAAACAATTGCTTGCAATAGGGGTTTATTCTCTGAATGCCAATTCCCTGCTCTGCCAGTACCCATTCCAGCATATCTTCCCAGCTTTCTTTAGGAATCGAAATGTTACCGATCAGGCCAACTCGCATGGACCCGATTTCCGGCGGGACTATGTAAACAGTGTCAGGAGATCCAAAATCGGTAACTAGTTGGGAAAGAGTTCCATCAGGCATGTGCCACATGGCCTCATCTTCAGAAGAGGCAGTAGATCCTCGAAGCCTTTTCCACTCATTTTGCAAAACTGTGATTTTCTCTTTTCGCCTCTTGGCCTCTTTGTAGAGAGGAACAAAGTCTTCTTCTTTAGAGTCAGAACTAACTAAAGACCTAGCTTTATCACCTAACGACTGAAGAGCTTGATTCTCTTTCTCAAGCTCTTCACGAATTTTTGCTAAGTCGAAGCTTCCTATTTCGTTTTTTTTTCCGCTCCTAGAAAAACTTGTATCTTTGGCAGACACAGCTGAAGGATAAAGGACGTAGAAGGCCGCCAATGTGAAGAAAAGTGCAAAGACGCTTTTGCGCCAGTTTAAACCGACTTGCATGGGTCTCCTTCAAATTTCGAGTTGATTGGAGGCCAACACCTCCCCGCAGTGTAAAGATATCTAAAAGACAATATCGAGAATAGATCGTGCAGTTCATGAAGATGCTTTGTAAGTGACGGTACTCTTTATGGTAGAGCTTTAAGAGTCCCTCTTTTTTCTTTCCACTTTTCAGGTGAGCCTGAAACTTTTTCTTTGAGTGGCTTCCCCTGAAGATAAACGGCATCTAACGGTCCAATTTTCCAAAAGGTCCCTTGAGTCATTTTTTGTGCAACTGTCTCGTTTACTCTACTAAATTCTTTTATACTTTCTCTAATAGGAATCTCAAGTCTGTCAAAAGCGTTCTCGGATACACGACCTCTACCAAGGGAAGACGATTCTAGGCAATCTAAACTGGAAAATAGTGGGAGAAACAGTAAAAAAAAACTCCATTTTAAGGATAAAAAACTAACTTGCACGAAGAGCTCCCAAACTATGCTTAACCTTTAACAAAAAAACACCAAAACTTCCGATTTTCATTTATAAATCGGTTGCCCGAGGTACCTAAGAATCTAGTATTGAGAATAAACTTCGGACTGTCAAGAGAGTTTGATTTACTTAATCGATGTGAATTTGTATCTTCGGAGACAATAATCTATGGCTCTGTTTCGTTATGAAGCATTTCGTTCTTCTGGTGAGATCTACGAGGGAACCGTGCAGGCTCCAGACCTGGACTCTGCAAAAAGTAAATTGAATGAAAGAAAAATTCTTTTTAGCAAGATTGTACCTATAAGCTCTTCTTTCACGGTTGGTCGAATTTCTAAAAGAGATGTTCTCCAGTTTATTGAGATGCTCAGCCAATTATTGTCAGTCGGGTTGCCTCTTTACGAAGCTCTGATGACTCTTGAGGAGGAATATAGTGGGGAAAATCTTCACATTCTTCTTTCATCTTTTTCAGAAGAAGTGCGTTCCGGGGCTTCTCTGTCAGCTGCAATGGCGTTATTCCCCAACGCTTTCCCCACCTTATATCGCTCCATGATCTCTGCTGGGGAAGTTTCCGGTGAATTAGTAGGAAGCCTGAATAGAGTGGCGGAACTTATTAGATCTAGACTTCTTCTTAGGTCACAACTTGTCCATGCTTTTACCTATCCCGCGATTCTAGGATTGTTCTCATGCTTTGTTATTTGCTTCATGCTTCTGTTTGTTATTCCTACGATCGCGCCTCTGTTTGAAGACAGGTCAGTTTCGTCTTTGACAAAGTTTGTCCTGGAATTGAGCCGTCTATTTGTCAAATTTTATATTCCAGTATTACCTGTGTCTTTAGTTGCATTCGTAATACTATACACGAGATATAAGAACAAACTTGGACTGTTGTTAAAGAAAACTTTAAGTAAAATTCCATATTTTCGTTTGCTATTTCTTCATTCTGAATTAGTGAATTTATCTGGAACAATGGGATTGCTTTTGGAGGCTGGAGTTGACCTTATTCGTGCTCTAGAATTAGCAGAGCAAGTGGCTGAGGGAGATGATTTCAGAGATCAAGTATCTCGTATGAAATCAGATGTAACGATAGGAAAAGCCCTGAGCGCCTCTTTGGAAGAGGACTTCTTTCCAAAACGTGCTAAGCGTTTGGTGCGCATTGGGGAAGAAACAGGGTCATTGGGTGCAATGCTTTTGAAAATTTCTTCTCTTTACAAGGAGTCGTTGGATAATAGACTTCTCCAAATGACAACATTGCTTCAGCCAGCGATTCTAGTTTTTATGGGAGCTGTTGTAGGTTTGATCATCATTAGTGTATTGTTACCTCTCACGGATGTGGGCTCTTTGAGTGGGATTTAGTAAAACTGTAGGGTAAGTTGTGTTATTAAAGTTGGGCGGTTTTGTAAAAAGAAGGTTTTTAACTCTAGTCGAGATGATGGTGGTTATGTCACTAATAGCTATCATCGGAGCTGCAGTTGCCTATAATATCCGTGGGAGTCTTGAGAAGGGTAGATACTTTCGTTCTGTAGAGGGAGCCAAGCAGGTCGAAAATTTACTTTATATGCATATGGCAGAAACAGGCGAATCATTTTCTTCTACTCTCTCTAAATGGAAACAAATTGTATCGAGGTCGCCTCTTGTTCGCTCTTCGGAACAGGCAATTAGAGATGGATGGGGGAGCGAATACAAGGTGAAGCGAGTTGTCTCTTCTTTAAACGGTCGTGAAGCTTTGGAGGTAACGTCTGATGGCATGATGCGATACGAAGTTTTGCATTTTTCTGATAAGAATGATCAAGCTGGCTCAAAGGGTCGTTCTCAAGGGTGAATTATGTCTAAAAGACGGCTGACTCTAATTGAGATTTTGGCCGTTTTTTCTCTGTTTATTTTGTTGCTTCCGTTCTTTTCGGCTCCTTTTTTAAATAGCAGAAAGAATCTTGATTTTTCTCATAGTTGTTCTCGTTTCAAACTTATTGCTCGTACGGCACTTCTCTCATCACTTTGTGGGGACTTTTTTGTTAAGCTTAAAGTTAACAAGTTAGGAGATTCGTATGTGTTTCAACTTGTTTCTGATGAAGCAAACAGATCTTTCTCGCCTGTTTTTTCTAAAATTTATCCATTAAAAGGGGTATCTGAAGTGCTGGTTAAACAGAGTGGGAAATATCGTCCTGTACAAGATATTGAGATCTTTTTCCCATTTTCCATTCACGATTCGAAAAGGGTGGATGCATTTCTTTTGAAGAAAGATAATGACCAATTAGAAATTTCTTTAGGGCCTTAAGTGTTTCCGAGACGATCAAAAAAATTTTTTTCTATTTTGGAAGTGCTGGCGGCATTTACATTGATCAGCTCAGTCGCCATACCTATCACTCTTCCAGCTATGAGAGCTATTGAAAAGAAGAGGCAGTTGATGCGGCAAATGATTTTGTTTAGGAAGTCAGAGGTTGCTTGGTTTTCTATTTTACGACGAGAAACATTAGAACGATTTCGTTTAGGATGGGAATCATTCCAAACCAAAGATGAGTATGTTTTTGACTGGGAAGATTGGACAATTCCAGAGCTAGAAAAAGCAGTTTATTCTTCTCGTATAACTTTCAAAAGACTTCTCCAAACTCCTAAACGAAGAAAAGAAATCCCTTGGAAAAGAATGATTCTTGTCCGCCTTTCCGTTTATTCTCAATCTGGTGTTTTGGTTGATCAGTTTGATAGAGCATTTGTTTTAGAGAAAAAGAATCGGCTTTCTCAACTTGATGGGTTGACATAACGTGAAAAAACGAACATTTTTTTCTTTATTGGAAGCTACTATTTCTATTGCTCTTTTTGGCACCTTACTTGCAGTTTTGACCGGTACTTTTTTCAGATTGTCCAGATTGAATTCGTCTTTAAAAGAAGTAGAAGGTGATGTTCTAGATGCACATCTTTTTGACTCTTTTTTTCGTGAATTAATCGAGTCTTCTTGCAGTCCTTTCCCCTTAAGTAGAAGTAGTACACAAGGAGCTGGGAACCCTTTGCCGCGAACATTTTTTACTAATCGTTCAGGTACAATTCTTTACTTTCTTTACTCACCTCAAGCTGATCATCCGTTCGATTTGTCTACATTCGTACATGCGACTCTTTTACTGGATAATGGTCGTCTTAGATTGGATAGACGATCATATTCTCCACTGTCTGGATTTGGCTCGTCTGTTCGAACTAATTACTTTTTTCAAAATATTCGAGATATAAGCTTTAAGTTCTATTGCGGATTTTATCCGTCAGAGGAGTGGTCGGTGGAGGGAGATGATCGTAAGCCTCCTTTTGAAGTATCAGAATGGTCTGACTATTCAGTACTTCCGACAAGTGTTCTATTGAGTCTCACTATGGAGTCTGAAAAAAGAGAGGAATTTGGATATCGTCTACGATCAGTTCCTATAGTACTGAAGTACGAATGAGGTAAATGATGAAGATACTTTTTACTTCTTTTTTGTTTCTTTCTTTAGTATCCGGAATGGCCCAATCTCTGTGGGATAAGAACTTCATTTTTTTAGAAATGAGCAAGATTGTTTATTCCCAGAAGATAAAACGGGAGGCACTGTTCAATGCAATCGACATGGCAACGTACGCATCTTTGGGATTTAGGAGAAGATTGCAACGTCATGGGTCTGCGCTTATTGACAGCGAATTTGTTTCTAATAAGAGATTGGACGATCATGCTCAAGAGTATCCTGTAAAAGCTAGTAAGTCTTTTTCTAAAATTAAAAACAGGCCACCGTTTATACCTGATACAGCTCGTATAGACTTGTGTTCAACTCTACTCGAAGACAACGATTTTTTTGTAGAGTGCTTACAGCGCTTGCTGAACATTTTATATGGGGAAGACCCTATTTTTATTTCCTTGAAAAAGAAGAGGCCATTTCTTGAAAAAGAATTATTTGTTGAGGTCAGAGAAGCACTGAAAAAAGCACTTGGGTGGGACTCTCCAGATATTCTTTCACAAATTGAAAGACTTCGCCCGGATACATCTTGGCTGTTATCTTTAGAATTACCATCACCTGAGTTGAATAATCTTTTTCACAATATGCTGAGAATGAAATCTACTAAAGGTGGATATCCACAATCTCTAATGTATTACGTTTCCATTCACCGTTGGCATCCTGGCGACCTGAAATTTCCGAAAGTTCACCTTGCAGCAGCCAGTAAGCCACTGATTGAAGCAATGATAGGAAGAGAGTTATCAGACTTAATAGAAAAAAAAATCATTTCAGCATTTGACGATGCAAGCTTTGAATCTATAGAGGAAGATAGCTATACTGGCAGATGGAAATTAGTGAAGCCTCTTGTCCTTGAAAAGATTTTTCTAGAATCTTGTTCTCAGCTGGGGATCGATCAAAGTAAATTAGATAATTTCTTGGATTTTAGTCGTTTCCCTCCCCCAAAACAAGAGTGGTTACTTGATCTTGTAGAGATGGGATCTGGTTCTCGTCTGGGGTGGAAAGTAATGAAAAGGCCTTTTTTCTAATCTGGTAGAATTGATAATGTTTTCGAATTGGTAAGTTTCTTATGCAGAAATGGTCACTGTTTAGTCTGTTTTTATTGTTATCAGGTAGCACGTTTTGTAAGTCTTTTGAAGCTAGTGATTCTATCCCTCTTATTATCGAGGAAACTCGTGTCTCGACATCTAAAGAATGCCGAAGGGGTCGATTTGTAAAGAGTTTTGGCAATCTAATTTTTGATCTGTATGCCCCGCTTGTTTGGAAGGAAAAATATTACGGGTTCGACTGGAAAAATGAAGTAAGTATTTCATTTAATAAGGCAGTCTCTGAAGATATGTCTTCTGGCGCCTTCTATTGTGAAATTAAAAGGTTATTGAATCTTTTAAGAGATCCTCACTGTTTAGTAACTTCCGTTTATCCACATATCAGAAAGGTTCTTCCTATTTACTTGTGTTGTGCTGATGGTAAATTGTTTGTGCAAGATGTTCATTATGGGTTTTTGAGAAAAGTAGTTCCTGGTAGTAGGATCATAGAAATAAACTCCAGACCTGCGGAGGAGGTTTTTTCAGAAAAGTTACAGTCTGTTTTTGGAAAAGGACCTTACCCTAATTGGGCGAAATATCACGTATGTGAACTTCTTGTTCGTCAGGGTCCTCCTTTTGACTTAAACGTTAGCGACAGGCCTGTTTTTTTTCGCCTCAAAGAGCCTAATGGAAAAGTTAGTGATGTATCTGTTGATTGGGTGAGTCTTTACGAAGATCATGTTTTTTATCCTACTGCTTCTCAGTCGTTCTTGTTACATTCTGCACGAAGAAGTTCTTTGTCCACACATCAGTTTTTTGTTCATGGAAAATGTTTAAATGATACACCTGCTATTGGAAGTTTATCTAATTTCTTTTCTGGGTCGAGAGGTTCTTTCTTAGCTCCTTTGGGGAACCTGCTTTGGAGTAGTAGATCCAATCCTGAAGCTTGCCTTGAAGCCTATATTGCTGAAGTTGATAATCGTAGGGCTGGTTATTTGCGTCTTCCAGACTTTTCATCTTGGTCGACGGAGGAATGTGTTGATTACTTAGCTTATTTTGAAAAAGAAGTAGATTATTTAGTGTTAGATATGATGCATAATCCTGGTGGATCTGGGATGAAAGCTATGTATCTCTGCTCTCTTTTTTCTTCTAATCCAGCTCGAAATCATCCTGAAATGATGAGACTATCTCCCGTTCTTTTCGATTGGGTTAAGGAGCTTGCATATGTTGTTCAATTTCCAGAATCTAAAAGGGCAAAGGAGTGTTTAGAAGCGGCTGATTTTATGTTTGATGTCAGTACGAAGTCTCTTTCTTCTTTTAGTAATTTTTGCAACAAAGTCACTGAATCTCTTTATCAAGAGAGTGGAGATGCTTGGCCTCTCTACTGGCTTGGTTTAGAGACTTTGGAGCCACAAGGTGTGTATACAAAGCCGTTATTCATTTTGTGTGATTCCCTTTCGATGTCTGCTACGGAGTCTTTTCTGTTATTGATGCAGCTGAATCGGGTTGAGAGACCTGTTTGGATTCTTGGGTCAAGAACAGCTGGGGTTGTTGGAGCGTATGATTCCGTTTCTTTGCCTAATATAGATGGCATCCGTGAGGTCTCTTATTCTTGGTCATTATTATTGGATCCACGTACCAACAAGCCTATCGAAGATATAGGGATAACTCCAGATTTCGTTTGTGAGTTTTCGGAACAAGATATTCAAGACTCTTTTTCTTTATTTAGAAAAAGGATTTTATCAATTATCAATAAGAATTTAGATGTAGGAAGAGTTGGGCTTTATTCTTATTAATACTGGTTGAAGAGCTTATTGGTGAGACGTCTTATCCCTGCTAAAAGCTCTTCCCAATAAGTATTAATCTCTGTTGGAATGATCTTCCTTATGTTGAGAATGTGTTTTTTTATGCTAAACACAGTTTCACTCAGTGACGTGATATTAACTCTTCTTCGAATAACACTTCGATAACATCTTCTTTTTCATCATCTTCTTCAATTGACGTATTTGTATCGGGTTGCCCTAGGCTATTGTTTAAGAGTCCAAGTGTTTCTAGTGTAGGTTCAACTAAGTTAGCTATCTCGAACGAGTGAAGATGGGTCTTTTCCCATGTAACACAACCTTTATCATCAATAATGAAAATTGAAGGAATAACTCCCATATAACTTTTATGGTAACTCTTAAATGGTTGCCATATCCCAAACGACCGAACGATAGATAGATCCTCGTCACAAATAACAGGGAAAGATAAATCTTGTTCATTCATGAAATTGGACTGATTGTGCCGACATATCACTGATACTCCTAGAACTTGAAAGGCACCATTGGAAGCAAAGAACAGTTTATTCATTTTAGCAAGTTGCCTGAACATGTCGTCACCGACATGAGTTTGGAAGTGTAAAATGGTCCATTTCCCTACTAAACTATTGTATGTCCATTCTTTTCCTTCGTGATCCAGGCCATAAAAGCTTGGAACTTCTTCTCCAACTTTCAAATGCATAAGCTAAACCTCAACATCTATAAATAAGTATACGTGAAACTGGCCCCTATAACTGATTAACATTGGGGCTATTTCTCATTTTTATAGATCAAAATATTCTATGTCAGCCATGAGAAATTGAAGGCTTAAAGTGGTTCTCCAAATTTCCTAGAACTGCAAAAACAAATTACTTGGTCTAATAAAATCATGCAAAATAGAGGAGAAGTCAAAAGGCGACATTACCCTTCTTTCCAAGTTATAAAAAGGAGTGATGACGAACAAAAAATGCTCGTTCCACTCCCTATGGAATTTAGAGGTGATAAATCAGTGAATTATATTCCACCGTATCCGATTTCAATGACCGGTAAAAGAAGATCGGTAGATTGCTGACCTATTACGCTTGCCCCATTCGAATCTATCCACTGTTCCATGAAGGCAGAAAGAAGTAGTGTAAGAACATCGTTTATTTCTTCTTTACTTTCACATTCTGGAAATAAGAGTGATGCACTTGGACTTCTAGTGCAGGATCGCATTTTTGAAAGAACGGCTGAATTTGGTGCCTGTTCCGCACATTGCATTAAGAAATTGTCCAGAGCCAAAACCCAGTTCACATCAAGTGCATCAATGAAAAATAGACCATCTACTTGGCCAATAGAGACCTCGGCCTTCCACTCATTCAATGATTCGGAGGCTACTCGGTTCAATATTTGAAACGCTCCTTTTCCTGGGAGGGTCAACATTGATTTCAGAACAAATCTCCTAATTGAAGATCCAAAATCCCCAGCATCTCTAAGTAGTTTCATGCATTTTAGAATAGCCATTTCTCCACAATCACCGCATTGCCTTGAGAAGTGTGATTGGAACTGCTCAAACATTAAAGCCGATGCTATTGAGGATAAAATTTTCTTTTCAGAAGTACTTATAGTTTCGATATCATGGCTATCATTAAATTGGTCAAATTTTATAACTGCTTTTTCTAGACAAGATATTGTTTGAGTAAATTTCTCCTCGTTGAGAAATCTCATGCCCTTATGAAAGTCTGATAACCAATGCAATTTGTGATCAGGTATAGAGATTTTGGTTAGACGGAAAATTACATCTCCACTTTTCCAGAGTTCAGATTTCTCTATTGCAGACACGATTTCAGGATCAGAATTCAAAAATACTAGACCAGACTGCGTAACAGTATGAGTTACAAGTGATCCATTTGCTGTTTCAGGAATGCTTTTTACAATTTTTTCAAATTCAAGGAGTTCACGTCTTAGAGCTGCACCAGAAAAAGATCCAGGGACCATCGCTATGAATTTATCGAAAAGGACCACCGTTGGAACTGTCGGGCACTTTTCAAGATAAGCAGAAGCATATTTCTCAGCATCTTCTTGTCTGTCTAATTTTTTAGCACATTTTGTCAGGCCTAAAAGAAGTTTCACTTCTGACAAAGAGCCTGATATGGCCTTAGGCAAGGCTGCCTCGTAAGCCGCAAAAGCAAGATCAAATTTTCCTTCTTGTTCGTATACAGCTCCTAGATCGCAAGAGATAGCCGGTACGATTTGAGCTTTACTGCCGAATATCCACCTAAGTGGGTTCCATCTTCCGTATTTTTCTTTGCTGATGCTTTCCAAGTAGGTTAAGCTGTCTTCAGCATGTAGGGAGGAACATCCGTCCAGCCACTTCTGGGCAGTTCCCCCATAACTTGCATAGCAACAAGCCGTCGCAAAAAACGCGCTGAAGACCAAAGAGCAACGGGTAGCCCCGCAAGATGAAATTCTTGAACCAAGAACGTGTCGCTTACTTCGCATAAGAAACCTTAAATCCTAAAAACCTAATTCGGAAGATCAAATTCTTCCCCATGAAGTTAAAACTCGAACCCGGAGGGTACACCGCTCGCAGACAATAAAGATACAGGTAAACATCAAATATGGCGTACGATTCAGCAGTGGCAGTGGGGGATGGTTCTCATCCCCTGAAACAAGTTTAAGAATAGTTCGATAGAAAACAGTATGGGAGGTAAAGGAAAACAAATCCTAATCCAACTAGTCTTGCCAAAATGCATATCGTCTTTTCGAGAAAAGTCGTACCCTGGAATTCTGTCTGCTTGGCTGAGCTTATCGACTCTCTGACAACACGCTGTTCAGACTTAAGCACAATAGGCTGACTGTCTCCCATTAGGTCTGGTGTGATGCCAGTAGTTGTTCTTGAGAGAAGAGGGTACATAAAAATCCCTTCCTTTGGTTTTATTCAAAACAAGAGGAAGTACTATATTAATCTATTCATGGAAATC
>NZ_PPEU01000003.1:0-33056 GCF_003056015.1 Candidatus Similichlamydia epinepheli
AACTGCAGATGTAACATCTAGTCAAGATAACACAGAACCAGCTCACATTTGGTCAGGGTTAAGATCGGCTTATGAGAAAGATCGCTGTACTATGACATTCTCTTTTTTGGAGAAAATTTATTTACAAAATTCTCTAGGATTCATTGATCCAGTTCCACCCATGGTCGGTCTTGGATTGCGAACCAGACATACTATGGGTCAAGTGGATGGGGAATGGGCTCAAATGGTTTCAAAAATCCCTGAAGAGGCTTTTTCATATAGATTATCTGGGAGCTTCCTTTCTCGAATAGGCTGGAGCGGATACGGATTGATTGCTTCAAATGGGGCCAATTTCCCATTCACTCAAACTAAGAATTTTCACTCAGAATTACAGGCAAATTGGAGCGATCAAACCACCTCCTTCACTTCCAGATGGTCCTGGAATGACAATATGGAACTTGGAGAAGGGGATTTATTGGGACGAGAATTTCGAAACACTGTTCAGACAGTAAATTTGCATTGGGAACATCGTCTTGATCGTGGAAGATTAAACTTTGGAACCACTCTTACGCACGAAGAGAAGTCGATTGACACAATAGATGGAGTAAGAAGAGGTAATTTGATACTTCTCCAACCTTTTGTTGTCAGGCGGCTTCCTATTGGAACGTTCGATGCCAGTTGTGCGACGCTTTTATACAATGAGGATAGACGTCTTCCTATGTCTAAAACTCCCTTAGCGGACCTCATAGCTAATGGCTATATAGAATCAACAGAAGGCAATACTCGCTTGGTAATAGGATGTAAAATTGGCCACGATGTCTCAAGACGCCCACCTAAGAAGCGAATTTATGTCTATGCTGGGTTTTCAGATACTGTCCATCAGTTTCCTTATGGTATAGGTGTCGGTGTCGGGAGCTCTTCATTTTATCGGCGCCGTTTGATCGATATAACATGTGAATGTAGATCACCAGATTCTTGGTACCCTAACTCCGTTAAATTAGACGGAAGTATAAGTGTGACGAATCTAGCCTCACGTTGGTCATTGCGACTGAGCTGGTCTCGTCCTATAGGCCTAGTATTTAAGCTTAGTAAATCAGCTTTTTTATCAGGACGCGTAAAGGAGTATCTCGAAGAGCTAAAAGTCGAAAAGGAACGTTTTATCGTCGCATTAGGCGCTTATCGAACTATTACAGACGAACAGGGCCATTACTCTTTTTTGGGAGTGCCAGCTGGCAATTACAGCTTCAAAATAGAAAGCACGACCCCTCATTGGATAGGAATGCCCTTTCCTTCGGAAAGAATTGAACTTGCTCCGAGAGAAAAACGATATGAAGATCTTTATGTCGCACGTCCATCTTCAATCAAAGGGAAAATTATTATTTTTGGACGCAAGGAGAGCGCAGTCATGTCAACGGTTAAAGGGGCTCCTCAAGAGGAGAGCTTCTTTTTACTGGGTGGGAAAGAAGGACTCACTGTACTAGCCACTCCACTAGGGGGAGGTTCTCCTGTGTTCGCAAAAACACGATCAAATGGTTCATTTGAAATCTTTCCTATTCCTCCAGGTAGATGGAAGGTAGTGCTCCTCCCCAGCGAATTGCCACCAGAGACAACATCCGAAGAAGCCTTGAAAGGCGTTATTCTTGAATGCATGCCAGGAGGAACGGAAGAGGTCGAATGGAAAATTTTTCCAAGGAAGAAAAAAGTAAAAATGATCAATTAGCTCAAGTAGCATGATTTAAAATAAAGATTATGTGTAATGTCCTAGTCGAAGTGAAATTGGCCTTTTGGTCTCTTCGGGAGAGGACATGATAAATTCTCGGTTCCTTGCTCTAGTCTCTTGTTTCTATCTTGTTGGAACGAACCTGTTTGCTGGTATTAATGTTTCAGAAGATCTGGTTCATGAGTACACCCTAGAAAAGGGGGCGAGAATTTCTGGGCAGGTTACCGTTACCAATATGGGTGTTGAGGAGTCGATGGTCAAGATAGAGATCTGTGACTATCTTACAGGGTTTAATGGGCAGGTTAAATTTGATCCTCCTAATTCCCACGAAAGATCATTGGCTCCATGGTTAGGTGTTGGAGTTACTTCTTTCCTTCTTGCTCCTGGCGAGCAGCGGATAATACCTTACGAAATTTCGTTTACCGAAGAGGAAAAAAAAGCAGGTTCCTACTGGTCGGCCCTCTTGATCTCCCCAGAACCACGTTACAAGCCCACAACTCAGGGTATGGGGTTGGCTACAATAGTTCGTTACGCAGTGATTATTTTGGGGAATTTACATGGTGATGCAGAACCAAGCATCAAAATTCCAGAGTATGGGATAGAAGAGAGTCTTGATAGCCGTTTTGGCTGGTTTCATATTGAAAACGATGGGGACACAGTTCTCCGTCCGAAAATCGTTTTGGAGTTGATTAGTCAAGACGGAGAAGTTGTATTCGTCACTCCACCTTCTCCTGATGGGTTTCTCTTTCCGTTTTCAAGTAGCCGTGTTCGTTTCAATATCACAGATGCTCCTGTAGGAGAATTTACTGGTCTACTAACTGTTGACGCGGGAGGGGATTACGTTTTCGGAGCACAATATCCTTTCAATATTCAATCCTTCAATCCTTACCTAGTGGAAGACATTCTTGTTGATGAAGAGCAACTTGAGGATGAACTTATTGAGATGGACACTATGGAGTTAACTGAACATGTGCGAGTTACTCCGTTGGAGGAGAATCATGATCAAGATCTCGCCAAATTACAGGGAGAGTTGATCCAAAGACTAGATTTGATGAGTCGTTTGATTTCTCCATCTCCTTATCAGCTTTGGCCAAACTCAATAATTTCTTGGGAAAATAAATTAAACGATTGGGCAAATCTTTCTGCATTAGCTTAGCAGCTGGATATTAGGAACGTCTGTATACTACTGCTTTTCTATTTCTGAGTTTCGATCTGCGTTTATGTCTATTTCATTATCTCAAAAACGTGAAGCATTATTTCTTATAGTCCACGCTGCTGCTTGGGGACCTCAAGATGAGGATGGATTGGTTCATCTTATAGCTGATCAACTCAAAATACCTGTGCGCTCTGTGCGTGAATGCTTGCCTTTTGCTCGTCAATTGGGGAAAGCAATACCAGAGTTAGATAAGAAAATTCGAGAAGCGTCGAATATGAGTTGGGAAGGGATCGGTTATACAGAGAAAACACTATTGAGAGTGATCCTTTTTGAAAAGTTGCATGGACCACCTTTAGAAAGCCCAATCCTTTTAGCTGAATCAGTTCGATTGTCGAAAAAATTTTCAGGTGAACATAGCTCTTCATTTCTGTACGGATTACTTGCTCGACTATTTGATGAGGGAGTGGAGGTGTCAGAAGAAATTCTTTAGTCTCTTCCCCTAAGTGATGCGAAACCATGAAGGGAGCGTTCAAGTGGTTGCTAAAGCAGATCTGCACATTCACTCTTCTTATTCCGACGGAGCTCTTTCACCAACTGATTTGATAGCCATTGCTGTAAGAGTTGGTTTGAATGCGATTTCCATTACCGATCATGACACAGTAGATGCTTATTTCGACTCCGATTTTCAAAAAAAGAAAGGAGAGATTGAGATTGTTTCTGGAATCGAACTATCTTGTAGTTACCACGGAAATGATGTTCATCTACTTGGTTACGGATTCGATGTTGATCATATGTTGCTGAAAGCTTGGTGCCGATATCATGCAAATATACGTTTGAAGCGTGGGTATTTTTATTTTGATCAATGGGAAAAAAAATTTCGGTTTCCGGTTGCTTATCGGAACGAATTTTTTGAGAATCACTTTTCACCTCTTCTCACTCGTTGTCATTTGGCCAAGTTCTTACTGAAAAAGAAGCTTGCTTTCTCAATTAGAGAAGCTTTTTCACGATTTCTTCACGCTAAAATGTTTCCTCTTCCTGTTGAACTTTCTTTCCCTGATGTGCAAGAAGGCATCGAATTGATCCATCTATGTGGAGGATTTGCCGTACTTGCTCATCCTTCGGTTGTATCGGCATCTGTATCTAATTCACCATCATTCCTCAATCTCCCTTTTGACGGAGTTGAGTTGATGCACCGAAATAATCATATCAAAGGAAAATGGGAAATTTGGGCCAGAACTCGTAATCTTTATTGCACTGGAGGTTCTGATTTTCATGACCCAAAACGCGGTGACGTGGTCGGTTCCAGTTGGACTGATGAAGCAACGTTAAAGATCCTTTCAATTGGAAGAAGACAAGATAGAATTCCTTTGCGGTTGCCTTAATTTTGTCTCTCTAAGCAGAATGTACTGCTTTCTTGGGGTATTAGCTCAGTTGGTTAGAGCGCCACGTTGACATCGTGGAGGTCAGCTGTTCAAGTCAGCTATATCCCATTTTACTGTTGAATTTGAAAATAAGATGTCTTCAGTCCCTGAACTTTTGAAAGATCCATCATTGTTACGTCTCGGTTTTGTTTTACTTGGATCTGTCGTTGCGAGACTTTTTTCTCAAGTTCAGCTTTTGGGAGGTCAATATTTTGGTAGGTCAATCTGTTACGAATTTGTGACTAAACTCTCGATCTCTGATGAGAATCTAGTCCAATTAGAAGAGGTTTTTCGGCAACTTTGCTCAACACCTCCTTCGTTCAGACAGATTCGACAACCGAAGTCTAATTTTCTTCTTTGGGCAAAAGAGACAGGACAGTCCCTTCTTTGTCGACTATTTAGAGGTAGGGATTTGGGCCCCATTTTAGAAATGGTTGAAACTGATGGACGTTACGAGTTTGTTGGTGGTCCTGTTGCAAGTGAACCGTCTTCTCTGCGTCATGTTAAACTTGAACTAGAACAAGGCTTCTCTTCGCATCTCCCTACGGTCTCTTGTTACCGTTTGAAGGCAGTTTTCCCTAAATGTGAGAAACAAAGAAAGCTTTACGTTAAGCAAGAAAAAAAATTGGCAAAGAGAGCAATAAAAAGCGATTTTTTCCTCTATCAAGAGGAGCATAAGAGTGCTTTCCCTTTGGAGGCTGGAGCACTTTTTCTTCAATCACTGTTTGAGTGGTTTGATGCTGTTTTTAAGGAAGAAGGGTTTCTCTATTCTTGTATGGAACCCTCCCCTAATCTTTCTTCAGATCTACGGAGTAGCACTTTAGATAGGTCATTTTTCTCTTCACATCTCTCTCTTTGGGAGACTCAAGGTAGAAGAACTAAATGGTCAACTTTCACGTCGCGATTTGTAAATTTAGAGGCCTTTTCTTCTTCTTCAGCTTGGTGGCTTTTTTCTCTCACTTCGGCACATACTGTTTTTGCTTCTAGTTTTTGTACAAAACAAGATCTAGTGCTAGAATTGCAGAGGGCGTTTCGGATCGTTCTTCGTCTAGTGTCAAGTTTTGGCCTTAACGTGTCGTTTTGTTTCGTTTCGTCTCCCGACTTGTCTCGCGGTGAGTTGCAGGGTCTTTGGAGTCGGATTGGGTTCCTTCCAGAAACTGTCGAGTGTTTGGGAGTTGATTCGGTATCGGAGTATTCTTGGGTTGGATTCGACTGTGTTGGTCGCACTTGGCCTTTGGGGCGTGTGCGAATTTCTCCGCTATTCGATTCGGTTCGTCATGAGACTGTGGAACAGATTTGGTGGGTTTGCTTGGAACCTCTTTATAGTTTAGAGGGGTTGTATGCCCTTTTTTCATTTGGTGGAGCCGATTCCATTTTTTCTCTTCCGCGCGATGTTAGACTCTTCACTTCGGAGGAGCGACTTGTACCTCTTCTTGCCTTTTATGCTAGCAAGTTGGAAAAGGCTTCCTTATCCGTCGAGCTGGAGAGTGAGGTTGTTAACCGAGATTTATTGGTTCGAAAGTTTCTGGGGTGTCAGTTGGTCTGCTTGCATGATATGTTTGGTCGTTCTTGCTCTGTTTGGGATGGGAGAGAAGAGAACGTCTCTTGTTGGAGGGAAGAGTCTTTGAACGACTTTACTTTGAGGAATTACGTCTCTTTGTTAGTCGAAACCATGAGGAGAAAAACAATTTGAATACGGTTTCCTTGCGGTCTAATTCGGAAATACGGGCTCGACTTGTTCGAGTGATCGGTCCTGAGGGGCAGAATTTTGGTTTGATGTCTTCGCGTGATGCTATGCAGAAGGCTTTGGAGCTTGGGCTTGATCTTGTTGAAGTGGAGCCTCAGAAAGAGCCTCCAGTGTGTAAGATCATGGATTTGGGGAAGTTCCGTTACAATAAAAGTCGTAAAGAGCGTGAGGGTCGCAAAAGTCAGCAGGGTGTAAAAGTAAAGGATATCAAGATTCGTCCGAACATTACTACTCATGACCTGGAAATCAAAGTTCGTCGTGCGCGAGAGTTCATAGAGAAGGGGCATAAGGTAAGAATTACTTGTGTATTTCGTGCCCGAGAAATGACACATTCGGAGATTGGAATGGGAGTGATGCAATCGGCTTGTGATCAGTTGATGGACATTTCTTCTGTTGATGTGCCTCTTGCGATGATTGGGCGTTCACTTTCTATTTCTCTTAGTCCTGATTTGAAAAAGAAAAGAATTCGCTCGGACGATCAACTAGGTTCATCTCTAGTTTCTGATGAGAGCTTGGAGATGATTAAAGAGAGTTAGATGTAGGGTTTGGGAGATTGTTATGCCGAAAATGAAAACTCGAAAAGCGGTTTCTGGGAAGGTGAGAGTTACCGGAACTGGTAGACTTAAACATGCAAGGTGTGGCCGTAGAAAGTTTATGAGCAGTAAGTCCCCAAAGAGGAAGAGGCAGCTTCGTAGACCTGCTTTTTTACCAGCAGGGTTGGAGCGCGTTTTCAAGCAACTCATGTGTTGCCATTAGATCGTATAGGATTGGGGGAGTAGAGAGATGGTTCGCATAACGAATGCTGTTGCAAGCAAACGGAGAAAGAAACGTCTAAGAAAGGCTGCAAAAGGCTTCTGGGGTGATCGCAAGAATCATTTGCGTGTGACAAAAAGTGCAGTGATGAAGGCTGAAGCATACGCTACGGAGCATCGAAAGTTAAGAAAAAGAGATTTTCGCTCTTTGTGGATTGTTCGTATCGGAATTGCTTCGAGGGTCTGTGGAATCTCTTATTCTGCTTTTATTGCTGGGCTTCGCAAGATTGGATGCGATCTAAATCGAAAGGTTCTTTCTGAGATGGCTGTACACGACTGGGATGCCTTTTCTCAGCTAGCTCAGCAAGCCAAAGCTGCTATAGGTCTCTAAAAGTTTTTGTATGGAAGATTCTTTTTCTTTATTGATTGTCCTTGATGCTGTACGTGCGGAGCGCTCTGCTTTTGATGAGCAGATTTCTCTTGTCACATCATCGGAGGATGAGAAAGAAGCTCTTAGGATAATTCGTATACGTTTTTTGGGTAGAAAGAGCCCTCTTGCCACCCTTATTCGAGGGATTGGTCAATTAGAATCCTCTGATCGTTTACAAGCTGGAAAAGCTTTGAATGAACATAAATCTCTAGTCGAAGAGCAGATTGCGGCTGCAGAGGTTAGATTTGAGGACAAAAAACTGAAAGAGAGGGTTAGTGCAGAAAGAGTCGATGTAACCCTCCCTGGTCGTACGAAATGGGTTGGTTCGGTGCATCCTCTTCTAGAGACAGTTTTCCGGGCATTGGAGATCTTGTCTTCTATGGGATTTTCTGTTCGATTCGGAGAGGAAATTGGAACTGAAGAGACAATGTTCGATTTTCTCAACTTTCCAAAGAATCATCCAGCTCGTCTCGAGCAAGACACATATTATTTGCCTGGTGGTTCGATACTTCGTTCGCAGACATCTAGTGCTCAAGTCTCTCTGATGCGAAATCAACATCCACCTATTCGTTTCGTCGTTCCAGGAAAATGTTTTCGTAACGAAGAGATCTCTTCACGTTCACTAAATATTTTTCATCAGATTGAAGGTCTATATGTTGATCGAGATGTTAGGCTAGGAGATCTGCTTTCCACACTTGAAGTTTTTTATGCTTCGTTTTTGGGGCAATCGACCAAGTTGCGGTTTCGTTCTAGCTACTTCCCGTTCGTTGAACCTGGAATCGAGGTAGACATATCTTGTTTTTTATGTCGTGGGCAAGGTTGCTTCACATGTAAACGTTCCGGATGGCTAGAAGTAGCAGGTGCTGGAATGGTGCACCCAAATGTCTTGAGGAACGGTCGAGTCGACCCAGATCTCTATTCTGGGTTTGCATGGGGGTTTGGGCTTGAACGTCTTGTTTTATTGTTGTACGGAATTCCAGATATCCGTCTTCTTGTTGAAAATCATCCGTCGTTTTTACGTCAGTTTCCATGGCGTGGTTAGAGTAGTTCAGAATCGATAAAAGTTGGCAGAATTAGAAATATAAGTTTTACTTTCTTCCTCTTTCATCACGAATTTCTGGTCTACATATGTCTGAAAATAATTCCGTTTACTCTACTGATTTGCGTTCGCTGGCTCTTTCAAGTTCTTTACTTGCCGTTCGTTATTCATATTGCCTACCTAAGGCGGCTGTTTCTACAGTGTGTATAAGCATCGCCCTTCTCCTAAATCCTCTTGTTCAGATGTCTTGCCTCGTCTTACCTCTTCCAGAAAAATGGAAAGTTTGCCTCCTTTCAAAGTCTAAGGAAATTGTCGCTATATCCACCTTTCTACTCTTTTTAGAAAGCCTGTTGTTAATTTTATCTGGGGTCTGGTCAGCTACTTGGACATTAATCTACTCTATTTTCATTCTCTTATTTTTCAATGGACAGATCTCATTCCCACCTGAACAAGTGACCTGGGTTGTCTTAGGCGGACTAGCGAGCTCACTCCTTTCACGGGTCTTATCTTCCTTAACTCTCTTCTCATCCACAACCGTCAAATCAGAAGATAAATCCAAGCCACCAGAAAGTAATAGCTCTCTTATTGCGTCGTTTCTCGTGGGCAGCGCCGTCACTCATCTCGCATATTCACCAATGACACAACAGCTTGTTAAAGAGGCTACGGTTCTCTTACGAAAAGAAATTGACATGAGGCGAGAAGAAGAAGATGCACTTTTTGATAGTGATTCAGAGGGTGAATAACCATATAAATTAACCCAGTTTGAAAAAACATTTTTTTAATTTATACTAGTTGATTAAGATGGTTAAATTTGCTCTAGACAAGCGAAAAGGCATAGTATGAATCGAATAGGGGATTGTTCGTATGGAATCAGGAGCTCATCTCCCATTATGGCGACTGTATGGACAGTCGGGACAACTCTCCGTTCTCTGGCGCTTATTACACTTCCAGTTAGCGGGATTCGCGGAATGCTTTTTCGCGAGATCACAGCAATGTTATACATTTTCTCCGCGTTTATTTTTTCATATAAAAAGATTCTAAAACTTCCTGTTATGGAAGAACTAAACATGAGATTTGTTTGGGTCTTTATGTCCGATTATAGAGTGATTAATGTTGTTTGCTATTTGGTCTCTTCTTTGTGCGTCTTGATTTTCATCTCTCATGTAGCGGGTTGGTTTCATTTGATATGTCTATTTAAAAAAGGAGAAATGCTTTCAACTCATGGACTAGGTTTATTGTCGTATTTAATTTCGTCTCTTTTTGCGTTTAAATACAAAATTTATCCTTTAGGTTTTTTCATGTCTACTGAGAGCAATTCAAAAATTTTAACATCTCTAGAAAGTGTGATTGGGAAACAAGAGACGCCAAAATCTCTTTTGATCTCAGTAGTGATACAGTCTCTTTCTTTATTTGGATTTATTGCTTGTAGGAATGTTTTTCCATGTCTGGTCGATTTATAAAGGAGACATCATATGTCTAGCGGAATAGCTTCTTCACCTAGTTATTTTTCTTCAAGAAAGCCATCTGTGCTTATGTTGCCTATGTTTTTGCTTATGGCTAAGGACTTATTGTATTTGAGTCGTGTCACAAAATCTGTTGCTATAAGGTTGTTATCTAATACCTTAAATATTTCAGTGGTATGGGCAATAACAAGGATTTGCCTTCATTTTATTCCTAGTGGATACGATAAGAAACTGATTAATAATTGCCCATTTATTATGAGATTGGTAACTGGATTGCTCCAGAGTGTTTCTCTTTTGCTTTTTCTTTGCGCAATATTTGTATCTCCCCTTCATTCCATCGTTCTATTTATGGAACGAGCCGACTTTCTTACAACTGTTGGGAGCATATGTTTTGTTTTTGTGGGAATTCTATCCTCATATATGTCATTTGGAGTGCTGTTACAAGAGCTTGAGGAAGTGTTTTCATTTGAAGATGATCAAATGGAGCAAGAAACAAGTACAAATCTTAATGGAGAAATAAATCTTAATGATTTATGTCCTCCTATGAGAGCCATAGTAAAATTCTTTATGTGGGGAAACACATCCATTTGTGGTTTTGTTTGCTTTGTGATCTTTTCACTATTTGCTATGTTGTTCCATTCTGGGTTTGCAACACTATTGAAGCTTTAGGGAGCACTGTTTTCTTTTTTAGGTTGTCCTAATTCGCTGGCATGACATTATGTTCTCAACAGATTTTGATGAATGGATAGATGTAAGTTTCATTCCATCTTTGTCATTTGGAATAGCAACTTCTTCCCGTTTGCTTAACTCCTGTTCTTTAATTCAAGAAGTAGCGATGAGAAGAATTGCGTGTGTATTTGGAGCGATGTCATCTGTTTGTTTTGTAGGGTTTAGTCTAAGCCATTTTTTTCTGTTTGAACCGGATAGTGATTCATATTTTATAGATTTATCTAGATGTTTCGGATTGGTTTTTGTAGCATACCTGTTTTTATCTATTCTGCGATTTGTCTTCACATACTTACTGTTCTCAGTCACCAATGTCTATCTCTTCATTTATTGTATTTGTTCCTTGATTATAATTTTAGGTGATCTATTGAAGATCCCTCCTTTTTGTTGCCTATTTCAAGATGAAAATGCACTTAAGAAATCTTTTCATTTGATCTGCATACTTATGTCATTAACCTCTTTTGAAGTTTGGCTATAAACTAAGTTAAATTTATATTTTTTTTTATAAAAATTCATTAGTGTAAGAAAAGGGTTGTAATCGCCGGCAGTGCGTTTGCATAAATTAGTTTTTTATATTTGTATCATGAGGGCATATCATACTTGATCACATTTGTGAGAGGACAAATAAGTCGTAGCCCTTTTCATCATAATTTTGGTGAAATGACACATCATTTATTGAGATCAATCCAAATTTTTTCTTGTGGACTGACAGTATTAGGGAATTGTGCTCTCATTCAGTCGGTCGCTTTTAAGGCGATCCTTGTATCTGTGGGGCTATTTTTAACTTTTGTCGGTGCGGATTGTATTTTAGCCTCGTTAGAATTATCAAAACTTTTAACTTACCCAAAATTTTTAAAGAAGCCTAGGATCGCGGCTCTGATAGATAGCATGCTTGAGAATGCTTATGGAATCTCAGTTTTTGTTAAGTGTTGGGTTTTCATTTCTGCCATTGAGTCTATATTGTTTGCTTCATCATCTTTTTCTATTTTTAGTATGACACTACTATTGGTGTGGTCGTCCGCCTATCTCGTTTTAGATTTCGACTTTTTGGAACACTCAGCCTTCTGGAAGCCTTTATTAGAAAGCCTTCTGTTCTGTTTGAATTTTATAGTTGTAGTCTGGTTTAAATGTTTTTTTTCTGTGCCTCTTTTCCCAGAATAGTCGTAATCTCATATCGGTGATATGGAATGCCTGGAAGATTTTGTCTTAACTTATTCGTTTATTGTCCCGTAAATAAATTTTGAATTTTCCCAGTAGGTACTTTGCTCTATTCTTGTCTTTTAACCATGATACGGCATTGTTTAGTGGACTGGTTTAGTTCACTCTTTTCTACTTTCTTTGCATTCCAATACTATCGGGCAATCTTTAATAGCCTTTTTGAGATGGAGTTGAGTTGTAATGAACAGATTAAAAGAGTTTGTTAATCACAGTATTTCTGGTCATCCTTTTGATAGGTGGCTAGATTCATGCAAGCCTAGCTTTTTAGTGGGCAGTCAGGCATTGGGTTCTGGATTAATTTTTTTAGGAAATTGCTTTCGCGTGCAATTGGTCGCCTTGAAGGCTTTTTTTGCGTTTGGGAGTGTTTGCTTAATTGTTACAGGATTAGACAGGATTTTCACATGTCTTAATGAATTAAATGTTTTGAAATATCCAACTTCCATAAGTTCATGTCTACAGAGGCTTACTGAAGCCGTTTTTTCTCGAATTAATTTTATATCAATGGATGTTAAGGCCCATCTCCTTGTATTCACTTTGATGACTATTATGTCTTACACTATCGCATTCACCTTGGCGTCCGTCTTATTCTCATTCTCAAGCCTTTCCGCTTTCAGTATAGTTTTACTATTGCTTTGGGCATCTTCCTATCTCTTCTTCGACTTCAATTGCATCTATGAGTTTTTTAAAATTTCTGATAGCCAGAGGTGGTTTATAGAGAACTTATTGTTGTGTTTGAATATTTTAATGGCAATTTGGTTTGTTGGGTTCTTGACTGTTCCTCTTGTGCCGAATTAGGGACTATGAAAATCAGAGACTATAGAGGTTTATAATTTTGCTTTGAGGGTTTTTTGTTTTGTTCATTCAATATTCAGATAACATGTCTAGACATGAGAGTTTTATCTGTTTTTGTTTGCCATTGGTAACTAGTTATAGTCTCTTTCTCTAAGTGAGCATGTCATGTCTTCTTTGTTGGTTAGATAGATCTTAATTATTAATTATTTAAGATGTTTAATTTGTGTTCTCAATACAAGTATGAGGATTTATGACTAGGTTGTGTAGTTTCATTAGCTATCATTTAAAAAATAGTCCTTTTCACAAAAAAATTGTTAGCGGCTTTCCTTATTTTTTGGCGGCTAATCAGGTTTTTTGTTTTGGAATGGTACTGTTAGGAAATTGCTTTCATGTACAATCAGTAGCTTTGAGGTCTATTCTGGCTTTTTCAGGAATTGCGCTAACTTTTTTAGGATTGGAGCGTTCTTTTTTTCTTTTGTCGAATAGAGATTTGTTTTTGTATCCGTTTCCAGAAAAGATAAATTCTTTTATGTCTGGTTTCCAATTCAAGGCTGCACATATTTTATCAATTTTTATAAAATGTTGGACGCTAGCTCTTTCTGTTTGGTCAATTTTTTCTGCAAGTCCTTCTCTTTCTGTTTTCAGTGTAACTCTGCTGTTGCTATGGTTATCCGTTTATCTTGTTTTCGATTTAAATGGTTATTTCCCAGGAATATTTGACTTGTCCAATGTTACAAATGATTTCTTAGAAGATTTGATAGTGTGTTTGAATGTTCTGACCTCAATATGGTTTTTGGGATTTTTGGCCATTTCTCTTGAATCAAGTTCAAACTTTTGTACATTTTTATTAGACCAGGTTAGAAAATGCAAATATTTAATAAACTAGATATGATTGTTTAATTGCCGTTGTCTTGTGCTGTAAAATTTGCGTTTTATTTAGAGAATAGTGTGTTGATATGGTTGGATTGCCCAAATTTGTTCGTTGTCAATTGAGTACAAGTCCTTTTCAAAAAGCATTTGATGAAGATGCGCCATGTTTTTTAGGAGCTAGCCAGGTATTGTTTTGTGGGTTAGCTTTATTGGGAAATTGCGTTGTTGTTCAATCGATAGCATCGAAAGTTTTTCTTGCACTTCTTGGTGGAGTTTTATCTCTTTCTGGAGCTGAGCGAATAATTTATGCTCTATCTGGCTTAGGTATTATCTCATACCCGTTTTGTCAAAAACTCCAATCTTTTATGGAGGGTGCATTTGTCTTCTTACACTTGCCGTCAATCTTTGTGAAATGCTGGATGTTTGCTTCTACTGTAGGACTTTTTTTTAAAGCCACCACTCTTTCCGTTTTCAGTTTGACACTATTGTTACTTTGGACAGCTATTTATCTCTTTTTTGATTTTGATTCTTATTTTCCGTATGCATGTGACCTTTCTAGCGATTGGACAGACTTCTTAAATGAATTGATTTTTTGCTTGAATGTTTTAATGACAGTATGGCTCCCAGTTTTCTGGAAAGTACCACTTTTCTGAATTCATTGATTAACACCTATCAAGGTCTACTTGTCATACGTAGTCAATGGAGATTTCACACAAACATTTTGATTTTTCTCTGTTTGGCATTCTTTATTAGCTGATCTAATATCGTTTATATTTAGTTGAGAGAAAGTCGTCTTAAATGGTTAAGTTGTCTGAATTTGTTCATTGCCGATTGAAGGATAGTCCTTTTCAAAAGAGATTTAACGAAAACACTTCGTATTTTTTGGTTTCCAGTCAGATATTGTTTTGTGGGATAGCTTTATTAGGAAATTGCGTTAGTGTTCACTCAACCTCGTTGAAAATTTTTCTTGCCATTTTTGGTGGAACTTTATTTCTTTCAGGTGTTGAGAGAGTGATTGATGTATTGTCGTGTGTAAATCTTATCTCATATCCGTTTGCCAAAAAACTACAATCTTTTATGGATAATACACTTGATTTGTTCCACATTCCTTCAGTTTTTGTTAAATGTTGGATGTTCGGTTCTACTATTGGATTGTTTTTTAAAACGACTACTCTGTCCGTTTTTAGTTTGACATTGCTATTGCTTTGGCTATCTATTTCCCTAATTTTTGATGTTGATGCTTATTTTCCAGATATATTTACATTTTCATGTATTTGGACAGACTTTCTAGAAGATCTGGTTTTATGTTTGAATGTTTTTATGGCAGTATGGTTCTTAGGTTTTTGGAAAATGCCAATTGTCTGAATTTGTTAACTAGAGTTCTTCTGGGTTACTTGTTATTCGTGATTTAGCCGCCATTAAAAGCTCGAGTGTAGGATTTTGGACTAAAAAAAGGGGTCTGAGATGGTCGGGCTGTCGAAATTTGTTCGTTGCCAATTTGAAGGAAGCCCTTTTCAGAAGACACTTGGTGTAAATGCACCGTATTTTTTGATGTCCAGTCAGATATTATTTTGTGGGATAGCTTTACTGGGGAATTGCAGTCGTGCTCAATCAATCGCGTTGAAAGTTTTTCTTGCACTTTTTGGTGGAACCTTATCTTTTTTGGGCGTTGAAAGAGTGATTGATGCATTGTCATGCGCAAATCTTATCTCATACCCGTTTTGCGAAGCACTCCAATCTTTTATAGATTATATATTGTTTGTGATCTACTCGCCTGTAGTTTTTATGAAATGTTGGATGTTCGTTTCTTATAATATTGGGTTGTTTTGTAAAACCACAACTCTTTCTGTTTTTAGTTTGACATTGCTATTTTCTTGGTTATTTTCTTGTTTAATTTTTGATCTTAAAATTCATTTTCCAGATGCATTTGATGCTACGGGCATTTGGATGAACGTCTTAGACAATTTGATTTTATGCCTGAATGTTTTAGTGGCAGTATGGTTCTTAGGTTTTTGGAAAATGCCAATTGTCTGAATTTGTTAGCGAACAATTATCAAGCCATCTTTTTTCTAGAAGTCCCTAGCAACAAGGAGGTATTATATATTTATTAGAATAGTTCCTACATATGCAATCAGTCGTTTGTAGATCTTTGACTTTGATGTGTACAAACACTTTAACCTTTATTTCTATGAAATGCTTTATTTAGAAAAGCTAATTATATCCTTGAATACATTGATAGTAGTACTGGGGGTTAGTCAAATTTATCGATTTTTCTGTGGTGATTTTAAATTTTTTTGATAAAATTCGGCTGTTTGCTTTAAAGTGATTACTTTATCATTTGAGGTGTCGTTCAATTGCCACTATGGCTTGGCTGTAAATTTATGTTTGGCCTAAAGAAAGTGGGTTAAGATGGTTGATTTATCAGAATTTGTTCGTTGCCATTTTGATGGCAGTCCTTTTCAAAAGAAATTTCATGCAAATACGTCGCATTTTTTGATTTCTAATCAGATATTGTTCTGTGGTGTAGTTTTGTTAGAAAACTGCGTTAGTGTTCGATCGATTGCTTCGAAAGTTTTTCTTGCACTTTTCGGTGGAACTTTAGCTCTTTTTGGGATTGAAAGAGCGATTGATGGATTTTCTCGTGCACATGTTTTCTTATACCCGTTTCACAGAAAAATTCGATCCTACTTTAATAGTCGGTCTAGCCCAGTTCACTTGTTGTCAATTTTATTGAAAGTTCGGATGCTTTTTTATACTATTGGATTGTTCTTCAAACTCACAACTTTTATTTCTGTTTTTAGTTGGACACTACTGTCGTTTTGGTTATTTGCTTATCTTATTTTTGACATTAAAATTTACACTCCAGAATTGTCGTGCGTTCATGGCTTTTGGACAACATTCTTAGAAGATCTGATTTTGTGCTTGAATGTTTTGATGACGATATGGTTCCTATGGTTTCGGAGGATCCCGATTGTCTGAATTTATTAACCAACAATTATCAAGTCATCCTTTTTCCAGTGGCCATATAATGTACAGGCGCTATTTTTTGGCGGCTAGTCAGATCTTGTTTTGTGGATCGACTTTGCTAGGAAATTGTCTTCGTGTGAGCCTTGCTGCTTCGAAAACTATTCTTGCTTTTAGCGGTTTTTACATGGTTGTTGTAGGAATGGATCGCATTTTTATGTTTTTTGATTGTATGGATCTTTTGACATATCCAGATGCTATCAAATTTAATATCTCTGGATACACGTCGGAAGTATTCAAGAGGACACACATTATGTCATTGTTCATCAAGACTTGGATGCTTACTTTCAATTTAATTTCTATCTTATTTTCATCCTCAACTCTTTCTGTTTTCCATTTGACACTGCTCTTCATATGGATAATTCCTTATCTTTTTTTCGATTTCGATGTGTTCTATCCATCATTTTTCAAGTTGTCTGATACAGTTTCAAGCTGTTTAGACAGTTTTTTGTTTTGCTTAAATATATTGATGACATTTTGTTTTTTTGGATTCCTTAATGTGCCTCTTTTATAAGCTTAAGGTTGATCAAAGTGTCATGACACGTTCATGCTTTTTCTATGTTCTCAGAGATGAAAATCAATGACAAGACTATCTGAATTTGTTGCACGCAATTTAGAAAAGAGTCCTTTTAGGAGACTCCTAAGTGAGGATATGGGCGATGCTTTCGTAGCTGATGGCCAGATGCTACTTTGTGGGATAATTTTATTAAGGAATTGCATTAGGATTCAGTCGACAGCTTTAAGGGCAATTCTTGCCTTTGGAGGAATTGGGTTAATTTTTTGTGGATCAGAGCGCAAGCTTGATCTCTTAGAATATAAAAATATGGTTTCATACCCGTTTTCAGATGAGATAAATTCTGTCATGAACAATATATATGTGTTTTTATTATTTCACATTCTTTCAATTATTGTGACATGTTGGACGCTCGTCTCCACCATTTGGTTAATTTTGTTGTCGACATCTTCTATTTCTATTTTCAGTATAACCTTTCTATTGCTGTGGTTATCTTCTTATTTATTGTTTGATCTTAAGGCTCATGAAGTGTTTTTCCTTTCCGAAGTTTGGGATTCATTCCTTAACGAATTTATGTTGTGTTTGAATGTTTTGATGACATTTTATTTTTTTGGATTCTTTAATGTGCCTTTTTATTTAGGTTGAACATCATAGCACATTGTTTTCTGAGAAAGATTTTATTAATTTTAATGCAAAGACAAGAATTACAGATCAGATTGTCTGACTTTATAAGATGAAGAAAATAGGATGCTTTTAGACTAAATTCAAACATTGATCGAACTTTTCTGGTTTTTTATAAACAACATTTGAAACATCCATATTCTCTATGATGAAAAGCTATGTATGCATTGCAGATTATAATCTTATTTGTTTCTCTGTATTATGAGTCTTTATCTGAAATCACTGATTGAGAGTCTTGGAGTTTTCTTAGAGAAGATGCTGTATAGCCTTGTCAATTCTAAGAATAAGGATTAATGTTCAATTTGTATGAATTTGTGAACAATCAATTGAAAAATAGTTGTTTTCGAAAAGAATCTGTAGAATTCGGATCAACTTACTTTTTGACATCTAGTCAGATTTTTATTTGTGGGATAGTGTTATTGGGGAATTGTTTTCGTATATGTTCGGTAGCTTCGAAAGTTTTTTTTGTTTCTCTCGGAGTGCCCCTAACTTTTTCAGGAGTGGATCGTTTATTTGAATCATTGTGTTATCTAGAGTTTTGTTCGTATCCGTTTTCAAAAAGAATAAATTCTTTTATGTCTAACATGTGTTTTTTTTTACATCTTGCATCAATTTTTGTGAAATTGTGGATGTTAGGGATCACTGTTAAAACCATTGTTTTAGGCACATTTTGTCTTTCAGTTTTTAGTTTAACTTTACTTTTGTCTTGGCTGTTTGCTTATCTTTTATTTGATTTTAATGCTTACAATCCTGAAATATTTGATTTCCCTGAGGCCTTAACTGATTTCTTAGATCACCTATTGTTGTGTTTGAATGTTTTGATGTCGGTCTGGTTTTTTGGATTTTTAGCCGTGCCTATTATGTCACAATAGTAGCGTTTGAACAATTTGTTCCAAATTACTAGTGATGATTTTAGTTGGTTTGGTTTTGCTTTTTAATAAAGTATTCGAGATTAATATTGTCAGGTGCAAAGTGGCTTTTGTATAGATGTAGTTTGATGATTTTGTTTTGTATAATAATTTAGTGGCGACTTAGCTGGGTTGCATTGATCATGTGGAAGGCATTCGCATTTATATTTTATTTAAGTCTTGAGAAGGCGACAAAATGGCGGTTAAAAATATCATCTCTGGACTAGTGGAAACAAGAACTCTTAAGGCAACACACCAATTTTTTGCTGGAGTTGTTTGTTTGGGAAACGCAATGAGGGTTCGAAGCGTTGCGATCAAGCTATTGATCTATCCTGTTGCAGGATTTCTTCTTTTAGCAGGATTTGAAAGGTTTTTTGCATCAATTTCAGAATTAGAGTGGGCCACGTATCCTTTCAGAATACTGGAGTTTATTGATCAGCACTCCCATTTGTATCATCGCTGGAAAAAGATTGCGAGGGACTTTGCCGTATTCGTTAGCGCATGGATGGCTTTGACTTCGATTGGCGCCATTTTTTCTAATTTTTTTGGGAAATTTCGTTTAAGCTCTATACTCATTATGATCTGGAATGCCCTTTACTTCTTATTTGATTTTTATCGCTGTAGGTTTAGTCCAGAGCCTAGAGAAGGAAGATGGAAATTAAAACATGCAATACTTATCTTGACTGTCTTGATTGTCTTCTGTTGTAAAGGTTTTTGGGGAGTTAATTTGTTTCCGTTACAACAAATGTAGAATCTATGAAAGGCTCTACATCTTTTTATTGAGATTATTGAGACTGCATTAAAATATCTCTCATATTTTTGACATTGGTTTGTTTGCTAAAAAAGAGATAGAAAGTCTAATATGCTCTAGTGTGCATTCGGTTTTTTATCTGTCCTTACGAGAATCAATTCCTTGAATTTCAAAAAATGTATCAGCTTTGTTGGTTTGTTTTTTATGAAAGCTTAGTATGCTTTTGCAGGTTTGAAATGCAATTTATTATTAAATTTACAACAGAGAATATAGAAAGTAGTATTTTTAGAAAAAAATTTGGAAAAACAGGAACGCAAAAGCTCTTACTAGCTATGCAGAATGTTAACTGTGGGCTAGTTTTGTTAGGAAACTGTTTTCGAATAAAAGTGGTGGCTCTAAAAGCCATTTTCGCCTCTTGCTCATTTGCATTACTTGTTGTTGGAGCAGAGGGTATTATCTATGCGAGGTCCGTGGCAAAACTTGCGAAATATCCTAATTTTCTCAAGCGTAAATGGTTAATTAGATCGATGAATAAGGCAGTTATATTGTCTAAAAAGCTTTCCATTAGTGTGAAGGTTTGTGCTATTATTTCAGCCTTGATGTCCGTGTTTTTTTCTGCATCCTCTCTTTCTGTATTCAGCATTCTACTGATATTATTATGGGCAAGTGCCTATCTCTTATTCGATGCAGAGTTATTGACGTCTTCAGATAAATATGCTGTTTTTTTAGAAAGCTGTTTGTTCTGTTTAAACATTCTGGCAGCAATTAGGTTCATTGGCTTTTTGGCTATGCCTCTTTTTCCAATCGTAAATTGATATCTATTTAGAAAGATAAAAGGTTCATTGATGTGCGTTTTGCATTAGTAAAGAATCCACACATTTTCATTCCTAATGTAAACATGTGATTATTCGAAATAACTAATGATATTGTATCGTCATCTTTTCAAATAAAATATTTATTGATTCGACAAGGCAAAATTTGCTATAATAATTTCTTTAGCCTTAAGCAAGGGTTACATAGCGTGAACAAATTATATGGACCGGTTAAAATCGAAAGACTTTTGAGGTCTACTCACATAATTGCATGCGGGTTGGTCATGGTTGGAAATTCTCTGCGAATTAAGTCAATTGCCGCAAAGGTTCTGTTATCTTGCCTGGGAGGTTGTTTGGTTGCACTAGGTAGTAATTTTGTTTTTTACGTGTTCGAATCTGTAAAAATTGTTTCTGCCCCGCGTTGTTTAGAATGGAAACCAATCAAAGAGGCTTTAAAAGCAATGATTTTTCCAGCATTATTAGTATCGATGCTTTTGAAAATTTTAGTTCTATTCACCACTTTTTCGTCTATTTCCTTGACAATGTCTTATTTGTCTATTTTAAAAATTATACTAATATCCCTATGGGCATTAGGCTTTATTTTTTCAGATTTTAATTTAATGGGGTCGACGCGCTTAAACGATTTCATGAGATACTCGCTGTTATTTTTATCACTGGCGACTGGAATTTGCTTTGATGGATTTTTGTCTGTTCCTATTTTTACAATCGGTGGCAACTCTTAATTTTTTATTATCATTTGTTTTTATAAAAACTTTTGTACAGAATTTTTCAGCATGTTAAATTTCCGTTCGAATAGTTCCCCATGAAACGAGGTTTTTGTGTCAACTAGTACTGAAGCTATAGCTCACTCTTCATCTCCTGCATCGCACTTTGTTTGGTTGCCTAAATCTGCAAAAACCTTCTGCAAAAACTACGTTAGGCTGTCTTGTCATGCAGCAAGTTTTCTCGCTCATGTTCTAAGCGCATGTTGTTACATCTCCCAGTTTGGAAAATGTTATACTGTGTTTTTGCGGGTGCTCGTAATAGCTGCCGCTTTATTCAGCTTGTTTGGTGCTGTTTCTAGGGCAAAAAACTTTTGGAATTGCCTCAATTCGTTTGATTGGAAAGATGTATCAAAGAAGACTTATTTAGATGTTGTTGCTGAATCTTTTACTTGCGTGATGGCAGTAGGAATTGTTGTTGCAGCATTGAGCCATTTTCTTTATTTGCCTCCGCTTCTATTTACAATTTTTATTATTTGGGCTCTAAGTTGTTTATCGTTATTGCTTGAAGGGAAAGTCAAATTTGGCGAAATTGGACTTCCTCCTAGTTGGCTATCTTCAACGTTTGTTTTATTTCTTGGGGCAATTGCCTTTCGAGATATTGCTTGTGTTCTTAATTGAGTATGCTTCGTAGAATGGGTAGATATAATCCATTTCAGTTTTTCCATATAATTATCAATTTTATTCGTAGTTCTTGTCTTATTTCATAATCTAGTTATGGATTGTATGTTGTTATCGTATAAAATTAGCTAATGCGCTTATTTAGAATGTGATATGACAACCCTAGAATCAATTATAAACAGTTATACTACATTGCCTTATGATGTGAGGCTTAAAATTCCGGCTGACACGTGTGTAAATCGGATTCTTTCACGTGTGGTATTCTTAACTTATGTATCTGCTCTAATTTTTTTTTCTAATGTTTGTCTTTGCGCATCTTATTTATCTAGAAGTTCTTATTTATGTTCTTCATTGCTGGCAATAGGATGCTCTGGATTACTCGCTACAATATTCGAATGTGCTTCTCTTATTTTGTTAAAAAATGTGATGGTTCTTCAGCTTGTGAACGCACATGTCATAAGTGTGTTGACAGAGGGAAATAGTGACGTTATTACATCTCTCACTATTGTGGAGCGTTTAATTTTATGCTGTCAGCTTGTGATAGGACTTGTAGTGTGGACGGCTTCTCTTGTGTGTCTTACCATATTAGGTTCCTTGATAAGACACGGAAAATGGTGTGATGTTACAAGCATTACGCTGGGTGTGATATTTCTATTATTTTTGAAATATTGCAGGCGTTATATTCACGAATATTTAGTTTGTGTACTGATATTCATATTATTTCCGGTCTCTGTATTATTTAATTGTTTTGTTTTCGTAAGAATGTTTAAAATTTCTTGAGTCGCGAAGGGGTTTAATCTCTTTTATCATTTGATAACAGACTCTTTTTGGTTGATTTTTGAGCGGAAAATTATCGTGAACATTCGTGAGAGACTTAATTGCTTTACAACTTTGCCGCCTGAGATGCCAATTGGCTTGGCCTCAGATGGTGGCTATTGTAGTCGTTTCGCGAAATGTTTATTTTTTTCTGCTAAAGTATGTAACGTTGTCTTTTTAAGTAGGCTCTGTTTCAAAGCTTCTTTCGCAACGAAATCAATTTTGTTTAGATTTGGTCTAAAGTTGGCAGGGTTTTCTGGAAGTGCCGCTGCCGTTTTTCAATTGGGTTATCTTTCTATTTTGCCAGATTTTTCTGCACTTGAAGAAGTCGAGAGGCATGTTAATAGTATAATTATCAATGCTACGGCTTTTGAGGATTTGTATAAATTATCCTATTTGGAAATGTCTATGGTTCTTTTCAATGCGTTTTTATTTGTTGTTCTATGGTCTGGAGGAATTGTTTCCTTGTATTGTCTTTTTTCTTCTGCATTGAATAGTAAGTGGATCGAGTTTGCTCGCATATTTTTGATAATGTTGTTTTTTAAGCTTGCAAGTTGCTTGCCTGCTGACGTTCAAGGATTGAGATCAGTTTGTGTATCTTTCGTTGCTTTAGTTGTCCCTCTATCTTTTCAATTCTTGATACGATCACCCTTGTTATAAGAAGGGCACGAGATATAAGATCGTATTTTTTGAAATAGACAGCTTTTTTTATGTTTGGTTCACTATAGCTTGCGAATATACGTCGTCACTTTTGTGTGAGAATTAGGCAATTTAAGTCATTTGATGAATAAAGTTCTTTTTTTGTGCTGAAAAAATAATAGTTATTAGATCTGCTGTTTGTTTTATTTCTCTAATTTTATACGTTTGCTTTTTCTTGTTTTGATGACATCGTCTCTGTTTTTAGAGTTAACAAAAGAGAGTTGATTTCTACTGATGTCGTGCTTGTTTCCTTGCAATTTTTGACCTGAAATGATTGCGGCAAAACGTTTTTGTTTTTCATAGGAACGCTCCAATTTGAGTGTTGTTATTTCGAATTTCCGTTTTGACTTGCTAAATTTTATTTAGTACAATTTTTGCATGGGATTTTATTTTCCTTGTTTTAGATCATGTATGACCTGTTTATGTAGCTTATTACTGGAAGAATAATGGATATTATTGAAAGACTTCATAGGTTCACAACATGGCCAAATCGTGTTTCCGTGGGCATTAGAAAACGTTTTGATGAGCCTGCGGACAAGATGGCGAAATGTGCCTATTTAATAGCTAAAACATTCAATTTTATCGGGTTAAGTAGAATCTGTACACGAGCATCATGTTCTTCTACGCAAAGCTGGGTGCGGTTTTGCCTGTCTGGAGCCGGGGTGCTTGGAGTTGTGGCCGCATCAATTGAATGCACGTCATTTCTCATTTTGCCCGATATTTTTATTCTCGAAGATGTAAAGCATCGTGTTTTTTGTAAAGCCGATCACATGAAATCTGTTTTTGAGTTGTGCGATTTGTCATGCTTAGAAAATGCTATGATATTTTCTAGACATTTTGCCGGCGCTGTAATCTTTTCTGGAATCTCAGTGTTGATATGCTTATCTTATCATTTAATATCTCAGGCTAATTGGTTAAGATTAACACGGTTTCTACTGGCTACCTTTCTTTTTGTTGTTGCTTTTTGCATGGAAGAGCTGTGGACTGGTTGGCTAGATTTTAAAGCATCTCTCTTTTCTCTGTTTCTTTCTATCGCAATACAGTTCTTCATTTAAATTGCATTCAATATAGCAATAAATTTTTGCAAACTGAATTGCCTGGCAGCTAAACAGCAGCTGACAATCAGTTGCTTTGTCCTTCGTAGATCTCCACATAGTTTTAGCTGTAAGAAAGAAATTCTATATTTTTTCTATTTAGAAGTTAAAATGCATGTCTAGCTATATCGATTTATTGGACTTGGTCATGTCTCGCATTGGTACTTTCTTGTTTCGGGATGCCTCTCCGACCTTCTGTTTTCTTCTTCCTTCCGTCATGGCTGCTAAGGTTTTGCCTAGTACAATTACGGTTTTTTCATGTTTTTTATCTGGGTTCGGAGCATCTTTAAACTGTCTAGAGGGGAGTCTAGTATGCCTTAAAAAGAAAGGACCTAAGGAAGTGTTTAAAAAAAGTCGTGACGTTTCACATTGTGTTTTGTGGTCGTGTGCATGCTTAATATCTTGCCTTGGGTTTGAGCTTGCTATGAGGGGATTTTGGCTGCTTGGCATTTGGACATTCTTAAGTAGTTGCGTATATTTAACTGAGTATTACTTTTGTTGTACTCTCTCAGTTGACATTCGTAAAGACGTCAGGTCCCTCTATTCAAAGGCTCGTTCGTTCTATTTGTTTTTATCAATTCTTTTGATAGCCATCATGTATGGGAAACTTGGATTTTCCTAACCATATTTGTCGTAATCGTTTAAACTATTCGTTAGGTTCGTTTGTAGTTTAGCTTTTTTCGAATGAGAGTGTTTAATCCAATAATTTTTTATATGTGGTGTGTTGAGTTATGTTAGGTAGTATAGCCTCGGCGTGCAGTTGGTTGTCTGGAAGTATACGTGTTAGAGGGTTCATTTCGAATAATGCTCGTTACTTTAGATGCTTTTCTTCTCTGTGCGATATGTCTGGTGGGGTAATATCTGCGGTTGCATTTAAAGCGCTTGGAGTTGGTGGGACTTCCCTTCTCTCTTGTATTAAGATTTCTGCGACCGTGGAGGCGATAGTTCGTTCTTCTAGAGCTTTCATTGATTGTGACGGGCCATTGGACGCTTTGCTTGCTGTCCCTGAGACAATTGCGTTTCTCGTCACGATTTCATTGTTATTCATGATTTCGCAAGTTATTCCAGGGTGGCTAGGGTTCATAATTGGACTTTATGCGTTAGTGCGTGTGATAGTTCGTTTGCTAGAGCATTTAGTCCCTGACTTAATGCGCTCTCCTTTCATAAATAATGTTAAGGATGCACACTTACAGTCTCGTGGCGACTTTGTTTCTATTGTGAGCAACGTTGTTTTGGGCTGCGCCGTTTGGTCTGTTCTTCGCCCAGTTTCGTTCGCTCATTACACAAAGCCGTTCCAAGCTCTTTTAGAGCTTCATTTCTTCCTGAAGGAGATCAAGCTTCTATAAATTTGAGGTGTTTTGCCTTCTTTGACTAGTTTTTTATTGCTTATCGTTTGACCAATTTGTCGTTCGTTTCGGATGTTGACGATTGTAGTTCCTTCTCAAGAAAATATGCGGATTCTTTCCGTATCTGCAAATAGATTTGATGGAGCCCTGTTGCTCGGTTTAAGCTCAGGAACTGATGAAAGCCGATTCTTTCTATAAAGTCTGGTGGACAAGTTAGGACTGTTGTTGGGGGCAGCCATGAGTAGATGTCGAGCAGCATTGCTAAAAGACCGCTAGAAATTAGAGCGTCACTTTCTCCTTCAAAAGAGATAAGGCCCTCTTTCATGCTCGCCTTTAGGAAAGTCTTACTTTGGCATCCAGGAACTCTGATGAAGTTTGATGGTGTGGGGATGCCTTTGTTGAATAACTTTTTGCCTTTTTCGATAAGAAGGTCGTATTTTTTTTGGATGGAGGGAAGCATTAGGAATGCTTTTTCCAAGTCAATTTGTCGTTGCTTGCAAAGAAGAATGAATTTACCTTTTTCGCGATTGTGATCATTCTGTAGTGTCATATGATCCTTTTCGTCGCTTTCTCAAGTGGTAAATTTCTAAGGTTAAATAAGTCATTCTCTTCAAAAAGATTTCAAATTAGCTATGTTTTGATTAAGATCACTGAGGATTTTGGAGTCGTCATGGCAATTTCAATTCACATCAAGGGTATCACAATGGGTTCAAAGCTTGCAGCATGGTAAAGGAATCTAAGGAGAATACATTTCGGATGAAAGGCAAGGTTCGTGAGTCCTTGCCGAATATGACCTTTAAAGTTTTGTTAGAAAACGGTGTTTATGTTTTGGCTTACCTGAGTGGGAAGTTGCGCATGAGAAACATTCGGGTTTATCCTGGAGACGACGTCATAATTGAATTGACATCGTACGATTTAACTAAGGCAAGGATAGTTTACCGCGAAAGATAGTAAACTTCTATCCGCCTCTAGATCGTCTATTGAATCGTAGTGTCGTCTGTGTTAGAATTGCGCATCTTCTTCGGTCTGTGTGTTTTTCGCTGACTGGCTGGCAAGGTTACTTTGAATGCGCGCCCAGGTAGCTCAGTGGTAGAGCACTTGCATGGTAAGCAAGTGGTCGTAGGTTCGATTCCTATCTTGGGCATTTCGCTTGAGCGGGTGTCGCGTCTCTTCTTGCTTGTCGATTAAAAATGCAGTTGGCCGTGGTTGGTCAAGTCGTTATGCGATGCGGGTTTGAGTGAGGAGTTCCCGGGGCGTCTTGTTTAAAGTTAGGGTGCTCTGTCGTTGTGTTGAAGAGTTTTGGGCACTGTGTGTTTAATTTCGGGTGTGCATTGCTGTTTGGAGGGAGTTAGGTGGCAAAGGAGACATATAAGCGGGATAAGCCGCATGTTAACATCGGAACGATTGGGCACGTCGATCACGGAAAAACGACTCTGACGGCCGCGATCACGACCATTCTTGCTAAAAGAGGTCTGTCTAAGGCGATGAGCTATAAAGACATCGACAAGACTAAAGAAGAGCAAGATCGTGGGATTACGATCGACAAGACTCATGTCGAATATGAAACTGAAAAGAGGCACTACGGTCACGCTGACTGTCCAGGGCATGCTGATTACATCAAGAACATGATTACTGGCGCCGCTCAAATGGACGGTGCGATTCTTGTTGTTGCTGCAACGGATGGGCCAATGCTTCAAACGTATGAGCATGTGTTGTTGGCTCGCCAGGTGAATGTTCATCAGATAGTTGTATTCATCAACAAAATGGATGCTCCTGGTGTCGATGAAAAGATGGCAGAGCTGACTGAGCTGGAGCTTGGTGAGCTTTTGGAGAGCAAGGGATACGAAAATGTTCCTATGGTCCGTGGATCTGCTCTTCGAGCTTTAGAGGGTGTGCCTGAGTACGTAGAGTCGATTGTTCAGTTAATGAAGGCGGTGGATGATCACATCGAGACGCCAACTCGTGAAATTGACAAGCCTTTTTCTCTTCCAATAGAGGACGTTTATTCGATTTCTGGACGAGGGACTGTTGTGACTGGTCGAGTTGAGCGTGGTCGCGTAAAGGTGGGAGATTCTGTCGACATTGTTGGATTGAAGCCGGCTCGTTCTTCTGTTGTGACTGGTGTTGAGATGTTCCGGAAGAATCTTGAAGAGGGGCAGGCTGGTGACAATGTTGGTGTCCTGCTTCGTGGTGTAGAGAAAAAGAATGTCGAAAAGGGCATGATTCTTTGTGCGCCTGGATCTGGGAAGCCTTACACGCGTTTCCGTGCTGCCCTTTACGTATTAAAGAAAGAAGAGGGCGGTCGTCATACTCCTATTCCTCCGAAATACAAGCCTCAGTTCTATATACGAACTGCTGATGTAACTGGTGGGATTTCTTTGCCTGCTGGCGTTGAAATGGTGTTGCCAGGAGAAAGCGTGGAGATGGAGGTCACTTTGATGTTTCCTCTTGCGTTGGAAGCGGGAATGCGATTTGCGGTCAGAGAGGGAGGAAAGACAGTGGGAGCTGGGACAATAATTGAGCCAATGGAATAGTTTTCTTTGGATGTCCTTATTGGTTTGTGAAGGAGAGAAGGCTTTTTCTCCTTCAGAGCTCTTTATTCTTTATGTTTGTTCGGGGGAGCGTAGCTCAGTTTGGTCAGAGCATCGGCCTCCAAAGCCGTGTGTCGGGGGTTCGAATCCCTCCGCTCTCGTTGTTTTTTTTTGGGACTGTTTCGCAATGGGTCAACATATCTTATTTGAGCGACCTTCTAAGCCAGACAATAATGTTGACGAGGACGTGTCGTCTTTTTCATGTTTTGCTTCTGTACGTGACTTAAAGGCCGAGTTGAGAAAAGTTGTTTGGATTCCTCCGGGTGGGGTTTCTAGGGCTGTTTCGCTGGTTGTTACTGTTGTCTTATCGTCTTCTTTGTGCGTATACTTGGCTGACCTTTTGGGTAATTTATTATTGAGAGGTCTTTCGGCGTTGTTCGGTTTGGTATTCGTTTAGTGGGAGGTTCTCAGGAGTGCTTTGTTACGTCGTTCGTGTGCTGTCAGGTCGTGAAAAGAAGGTTAAGAGGACAATCGAAGAGGGTTGTTCTACTTATGGTCTATCCGATCAGATTATCGAAGTGATCTTGCCAGTTGAGCAGGTAGCTGAGGTTCGCCGTGGCAAGCAGAAAGTTTCTGAAAAGAGAATTTGGCCAGGATATCTTTTGGTACGAATGAATATGAATCAAGAGACTTGGTCGTACATAAAAAGTGTGGAAGGCGTCATAGAGTTTTTGGGAGGAGAGCAGCCTGTTCCTCTTGCGGAAGAGGAAGTCGAGACGATTCAGCAAGATTTAAGAAAGAAAAAGGAGAAGGTTAGCCAAAAGCATAGCGTCTCCGCTGGAGATAGAGTTAAGATTGTGGAAGGTGTGTTCGTGAATTTTATTGGAACAGTAACGGAAGTATGTGGAGAGAAGGGGCGGTTGAGCGTTGCTCTGGCAATCTTCGGTCGAACTACTACCGTTGATGATCTCGAATTTTGGCAAGTAGAAGAAGTTACAGGCGAGCACGATTCTGGTAATCTTTCTTGATTCGATTCAAGCATCTCTTCGTTATTTAAAGGGTTATTTTTTGGTTTATGTCTCAAAAGAATCATTCCAAAATTATTCGGTTGCAGATCGTTGCAGGAAAGGCTCTTCCAAGCCCTCCAGTTGGTCCGGCTCTTGGAGCAGTTGGGGTCAATATCATGGCCTTTTGCAAGGAGTTCAATGAAAAGACTCGTAGCATGGGTGACGCTCTTGTTACTGCAGTAATCTATGTGGATTTAAAGAAAAAAGACTTTCGTTTTGAAGTCAGAAAGCCTCCGGCTTCCTATTTAATTAAGAAGGCTATTGGGGTGGCGAAAGGCGCCAATTCTCCGAATCGAGAAAAAGGAGCGACGATTACAATTGAACAACTGGAGCAAATTGCGAACGAGAAGATGGAAGATTTGTTTGCGAATTCTCTAGAAGCTGCGGTGCGAATTATTGCTGGATCAGCGCGTTCGATGGGTGTTGAGGTTGTGAAATAGGGTTCTTGGGGGTTAGTTTTATGGTTCGCGCAAGCAAGAGAATGCGGCAAGTTCGGGCGTCTTTGGGTGAGGCCACAACTTACACAGCTCGCCAAGCAATTCAAATGCTTTTCTCTCTTCCTTCTCCCAAGTTTGATCAGACTCTTGATGTAGCTTTAAAGCTCGGAGTGGATCCAAGAAAATCGGATCAGAATGTTCGAGGGGTCGTTTCGCTTCCTCATGGAACTGGCAAAAAAGTTCGGGTTCTTGTTTTTGCAAAGGGCGATAAAGCGGCGGAAGCTTTAAAATGTGGAGCGGATTTTGCTGGTTTTGAAGATTATTTCGACAAGGTTAAATCTGGTTGGACTGATTTTGATGCAGTAGTTTCTACCCCTGATTTGATGCGAGAAGTTGGAAAATTAGGTCGTGTTTTGGGGCCAAGAAATTTGATGCCAACTCCTAGAGCTGGAACTGTTACTGACGATGTTGCCAGTATTATTTCTACTCTAAAGGCTGGGCAAATCGAATTTAAATTGGATAGGCACGGCGTTATCAATTCTGGCGTTGGAAAGTGTTCTTTTTCGGAAGATGCTTTATTTGAAAATCTCTGTGCATTTGTTGGCGCTGTGCTAAAAAATAAACCTGCAACTGCCAAGGGGGTCTTTTTACAAAGGTTGTATCTTAGCTCTACCATGGGGCCTGGATTAAAGGTTGATTTGTCTAGTTTGGGTCTGTAGGGGTTTGTCGTGCTGAAAGAAAAGCAAATTTATTTGGATTCTCTGCGTGAGCAGGTTGAGTTGTCGTCCTCCTTTATTTTGGTAGATTATGGTTCGTTAAGGGCGAAGGAGGCTGTTATTTTGCGACGAGCTCTTGCCCCAATTGGAGAGATGGAAGTTGTCCCCAAAAGGGTTTTTTTGTTGGCTCTTCAGAGATCTGGTGTTGTGGTTGATAGAGGGGCTCTTTCTGGACATCTAGCGGCCGTTTTTACAAAGGGTGAGCTTCCTGAGCTTATTAAGTCTCTTAAGGCGCACACGAAGGGGTGTAAGAGCTTCCGCATTTTAGGAGCTTCTTCTGAAGGCATCTCGTATGGTCCTGATGAGACAGTTGCAATTGGAAAGTTGCCTACGCGCGATGTTCTTCGTTCTCAGCTGTTGGGGCTTCTTCTTTCCGTCCCGTCTCAGTTTGTGCGTGTGATGAATGGTTCAATCTGTTCGGTCTTGTATTGTATGAAGGCTCGGTTGGAGAAGAAAGCTGCAGAATAGTAGCTGTTCTTTATTTTCGTTAATGGAGAGAGAAGCTTAGTTTATCGTGGAGGTTTTGAAGTGAACAACAAAGACTTGAAAAAACAGATAGTCGAACAGTTAGGTGGATTGACGATTTTGGAAATGTCAAATCTAGTTAAGGAGCTGGAACAGGCTTGGGGTGTTTCTGCATCGGTTCCTGTTGCTGCTGTAGCTGCTGGTGTTTCTGCGAGTGGTGCTGTTGAAGGTGAATCGGAAATCGAACAGGCTCCTGTTGAGTTTGACGTTATACTGAAGGGTGCGAAAGATCCATCCGCCCAGATTCCTCTGATTAAGGAATTGAAAGGGTTATGCGGTCTTAGTTTGCGAGACAGCAAAGAGGCGGTTGAAGAGGTTTGTGCTGGTACTGCTAGGACGATCAAAGGGAAGATAGAAAAAACTGAAGCAGAGGAGTTGGCGGCCAAACTAAGGGCTGCTGGTGCCATTGTTGAAGTGTCGGCTTCTACTGATTAGAAGAGAGAATCAAGTGTTTGAAGGAGGGTTCTTTAGGGCTCTCTTCTAGCATCATATTGCGTCTCGCAAAAAGTTGTGCGGGGATCGTTTGGTTTTGTCAGGAACGTGTGTTCTTGTTTGCGTTTTTGGCTTTTTTTGCCCATGGTGGGATTGGTTTGTTACGGGAGAGTTGAATGCTTAAAAAGGCGCCTCATCGTATTGGGTTTCGCGAAAGAGAGGAGGTAATCGATCTTCCTAACTTGCTGGAAGTCCAAATTAAGTCCTACCAAGAATTTCTTCAGGCGCATCTTTTGCCTCATGAGCGGCAAAATGTTGGTTTGCAGGAAGTTTTTAATGAGGCTTTTCCCATCAAATCGCACGATGAGAAGGTGGTTATAGAATTTGTCTCTTATAATTTGGGAGTTCCCAAACATACTCCGGAGGAATGTATTCGGAGGGGGATTACATACAACGTAACTTTACGACTCAAGTTGCGTTCGACTGATGAAACTGGAATTAAAGAGGAAGAGGTTTACATGGGAACCCTTCCTGTCATGACTGAGAAGGGTACGTTTGTTATCAATGGGGCCGAGCGTGTGATTGTATCTCAATTGCACCGAAGCCCTGGAATTTCGTTTGAGTCAGTTCGGCACCCTAAGGGTTTTGATCTCTTTCTTTTCCGAATAATTCCTTATCGCGGGAGTTGGTTAGAGGCTGGATTCGACGCAAATGACCTAATTCACATTTATATCGATCGAAAAAAGCGAAGGAGGAAAATTTTAGCGACAACCTTCATTCGTACGTTGGGTTATTCGACTGATGCCGACATTATAGAGGAATTTTTCCCGACTCAATATGTCTCTCTTTCTTCTGATGAATTAACACGTTGTATAGGGCAGGTTCTTGCAGAGGACATTGTTGATGAGTCAAATGGACAACTTCTTGGTAAAGCTGGAGAGAAGCTAACGACTGCAATGTTGAAGAAAATGTTGGATGCTAAGATTGCCAACATAAAAATTGCAGAAGATGCAAATGAGCTTAGTCCGATCATCAAAATGTTGGCTAAAGACACGGCTCATTCTTACGAGGTTGCTTTAAAGCAATTTTATCGAAAAATTCGGCCTGGTGAACCTACAACGTTGGCTAATGCTCGTGCAGCAATGGTGCGTTTGTTTTTCGATCCTCGTCGTTATAATTTAGGTCGTGTTGGTCGTTATAAGATTAACAAGAAATTGGATCGCCCAATTAATGATGAGACGTTACAAGAGCAAACTCTTTACAAAGAAGATTTTGTTCTAGCGATTAAGTACTTAATTCGCATTAGAAATGGCGATCCTAATGCAAGTATCGATGACATTGATCACTTGGCAAATCGTCGAGTGCGATCGGTTGGAGAGCTGATTCAAAATCAGTGTAGGGTAGGTCTGGCGCGAATGGAGAAGATAATTCGTGAGCGAATAAATCTTTTCGATTTTTCTGGCGACACAATGACTCCGAGCAAGGTGGTTTCTGCTAAGAGTTTATCAGTTGTTTTAAGAGACTTTTTTGGCAGATCTCAGCTTTCTCAGTTCATGGATCAAGCGAATCCACTTGCAGAGTTGACGCACAAAAGAAGGCTCTCTTCCCTAGGTCCTGGAGGTTTAAATCGAGACCGTGCAGGGTTTGAAGTGCGAGATGTTCATCCTAGTCACTACGGCAGAATCTGTCCAATTGAGACTCCTGAGGGCCCCAACATTGGATTGATTACTTCACTTTCCTCATATGCAAAGATCAATGAGTTCGGTTTTATCGAAACTCCGTACCGTGTGGTTCGTGATGGAATCGTGACAAACGAGATAGAGTACATGACTGTCGATGCTGAGGAAAAGTGTGTTATTGCACAGGCTTCCGCAGACATGGCTGAGTATGGCTGTCTTCTTGGTGACATATGCTGGGGGCGTCATCT
>NZ_PPEU01000004.1:0-29788 GCF_003056015.1 Candidatus Similichlamydia epinepheli
ATCTTGAGACCCTTTATGCTCCAGGCCAGTTGGTTGAAGGTGTTGTCACCAAGGTTAGTTCGTTTGGTGCTTTTCTTGATCTTTACAAGGGTGGGGAAGGGCTTATTCGTACAAATGGAAATTGATCCAGTCTTATAATCAACGGAAACTTCAATGTCCGGAGCATCTTGAACCGTTTTTTTTGCAGCTACAAGAAGAGATTCAGCAATGGCATTCGCTACAGACTTTCTGTCAAGTCCCTTCTCTCGCTCCATATACTCAAAAATGGCAATGAGATCTTTATTCGAAAGAGCCATAAGAAGAGCCTTCGCTATTGTTCAATACAGGGATACCTCCCTTAGCTCCGATTTTACAGACCAAGGGCGAGCCCACGACAGAAGACGATTCCCCTTCTTTCACGGGCTCATAAAAAAGAACGCTATCATCCACCTTGATGAGCAGAAGAGTGGAGAACCCTTTCTGAAGGCTCTAGGCCCTTCAAAGAAAGATTAAATTTTTTAGATTCTGAATCAAGACTCAAAACCTTCGCCGTCACACGCTCACCTAACTCAATAGCGTCTTCAACTCTGCCAACAGGGCGATCACTCAACTCATTTATGTGAATAAGCCCTTCCCCACCCTTGTAAAGATCAAGAAAAGCACCAAACGAACTAACCTTGGTGACAACACCTTCAACCAACTGGCCTGGAGCATAAAGGGTCTCAAGATCATGACTTGTGACGTCAGCTCCGTCCTTGAGCGCAAGAGTAATCTTTCTGCTGTCCTTGTCTACAAATAAAACCGCGCACTCTACCATGGCCCCTTTTTTCAAGATCTCAGAAGGATGGCTTACTCTTTTGCCACCACCAAGACTAGAAATGTGAATAAGCCCTTCAAGTCCAGGCTCAAGCTCAACAAAAGCCCCGTAACTAGTAAGACTGCGAATTTCTGCCTGGAAAACAGACCCAACTGGGTAATTTGTTTCGACGTTTTCCCAAGGATTTCTCTCTAATTGTTTCATGCTAAGAGAGATCTTCCCTTCCTCTTTGTTGATAGAAAGGACAACAGCATCTCGAAATTCCCCTCTAGATACAATTTTGGAAGGGTCCGCAACTGCACTCCATGACATTTCAGAAACATGGACAAGCCCCTCTATACCGGGCTCAATCTCCATAAAGGCACCATAAGAAGTAGTGTTAGTAACACGACCTGTAACTTTAGTGCCGACCGGGTAACGGTCCTCTATTTCTTCCCAAGGGCTCTTCTCTCTCTGCTTTAATCCAACAGCGACACGTCCTTTGCTGTGATCAATTGTCAAGACAACTACTTCAAGAACGTCACCAATTTTCACCATTTCTGAAGGGTGACGAACTCTCTTCCAAGACATATCTGTTATGTGAAGAAGAACATCAATCCCATCTAGATCCAAAAACACACCAAAATCAGTAATATTCTTAACAACACCTGTTCGAAGTGCGCCTTCTTGAATTGTCTCTAACATCTCTCCACGCTTCTGAATTCTCTCAGCCTCTAGAAGCTCCCTTCTGGAAATAACAACGTTCTGCCTTTCTTGGTTTATCTTGAGAATTTTGAATTCGAAAGTTTTCCCAACGTAAGAATCAAGCTCCTTGACCCTTTTGTTATCAACTTGAGACCCAGGCAAAAACGCCTCAACCCCAATGTCAACCATCAATCCACCCTTCACACGTCGAAGAACAAGACCCTTGACGATAGAGCCTTCGGAACAATTTCTGAGGATGTACTCCCACTGACGCTGCTTTCTAGCCTTCTGCCTAGAAAGAACAATTTGGCCCTTTTCGTCCTCCGCTTGCTCGAGCAACACCTCAATCTCTCCACCAAGCCTTAACTCAGAGGGATCGTAAAATTCGCTGACGGATATCAACCCTTCAGACTTCAAGCCAACGTCAACAGCGACATAGTCCTTTGTAAGTTCAACTATCTTTCCTTTGAGAACAGTGCCAGATGAAGCCACAAGCTCATCTGAACTTGTCCCCCCCTCGCATCCATCGACCAACTCTTTGAATTTTTGCGCTTCATGAGCCAAAACATCCACGTTATCTAAGGCATTACTGGCGTCCCAGTTGTTTTCGGGTTTTCGGGACATCGGCTACAATCTCCTAAGGGGTGATAGAAACAAAGCGGCATTGTAACAATGAACCAAGTAAATATCAATCCGAGGCGCACGTGGAATGAAAACTTCTTCTCAAGGACAACTTCCAAAAATACTCTCTTAATCTGACGTGAGCCACAAGTGCGCAGTTTGCTATAAGTAAAACTAAATCACAGTCCGGACGTCCAGACAATCTATCTGAAACGTTATAACTTGCTTGAGGCATTGATTGCCGCAATGATATACGCCTCCGAATATGTTGGATAATTGAATACTCGATCTGCAAAAAAATCTACCTGAGCAGAAAAATGGATAGCCATTTGGCCAATGTGAATTAGATCTGTTGCTCTTCTACCAACTATGTGCACTCCAAGAATTCTTCTAGAATTTCTACAAACGAACATTTTCAAAAGACCACACGTATTTGCCTCAATAACACCCCTAGCTAACTCGCAAAAATGAGCGTATCCAACTACAAAGGAAATGTCTTTTTCCTGAAGAGAAAACTCTGATTCTCCAACAAATGAAATTTCTGGAATGGTATAAATCCCGACAGGAAAGATTTCGGGGAAGTCAGCTGTCTCCTCTCCGAATATGTAACGAACGGCCAACCGACCTTGCTCGAAACTTGTAGCTGCTAAACTGGGATGCCCAATTACATCTCCTGCAGCATAAATGTGCGGTATGGAAGTTTGAAACTTAGAATTCACGTTGATGAATCCCCTTGAGTTCATTTCCACCCCAGTACAATCAAGTCTCAGGTGTTTTGTATTGGCTACTCTACCAAGGGCATACAGAAGAACTTCAGCCGAATAACTGCTTCCGTCTGTACATGTTACAGAGACTGAATCTACGTTTCTGATAATCCGATCCGGGGATTTATTACCCAAAAATTCCAACCCTAACTTTGAAAGCTCTGATTGAAAAACTTCCCTAATCTCACGATCTATTAACCCAAGTAAAACATCTCTTTTGTCCAGTAAAAGCACAGAAACCCCTAAAAGATTAAAAATGCTTGCGTACTCCGTTCCGACAATACCTGCGCCGAGAACAATCATCTTTTTCGGTAATTTTTTTATATCCAATAAGGCAGTCGAATCGAGCAAACGTTCACCATCAAAAGGGACGTCCATTGGATTTCTAGGCACTGAGCCAGTTGCTAGTACCACGAACCGAAATTTAACTTCTGCGATTACATTCCCATCACGAACGATCTCTATACTATATGGATCCCTGAACCGAGCAACTCCGTGAGTGAAAATGACACCATTTCTATCAAATTGATTTTTAATTACAGACCTACGCTCATCTAAGATACAACCAATTCTCTCTTTGATTTCGACGAAACTCGCTTCTGGTGTCCAACAAGAGTCGAATTTTCTCTCATGCCACCTGGTTAAAGTGACAACAGCATGTCTCATAGCTTTAGAGGGAAATGTCCCTGCATTTAGCGCCCCGCCACCAATATGTTCACCATCTTCTACAACAAGCACCTTCTTCCCTAGCTTTGCTCCTTGGATAGCAGCCCTCTGCCCAGCAGGCCCAGATCCAATAACGAGTAAGTCCACTTCGAATCGCTTCATACATTCCTCTCATCTCCCAAGGGACTCTGACAAACCACTCCTCAGGAAGAAGGGCATACTTTAAAGTTGAAATTAAAGTAATTCCATAAATTACCCCCCATTCCACCCAATCAATTAGGTAATTATAAATGAAAAACAAAGATCAAAAAGATGTAGAACGAGCTTGGAATGAATCCATCCAACTGTGGAAAAAGCGTCGACTTTTAGCCATAACCTCACCAAAAGATCCGATAGAAAAAGAATTTGCCCTGAAGCTACAACAATCATTTCAAAAAAGACTACGTCTAGCTATGCAGAAAAGTTTAAACACACAAGTGTCATTAACAATTGAGAGACTTGAACAGCTAGCACAGGCAAATGATCTACTGCCTTCTGATCAACTTCTTAAACTTTACGAAATAACGTTCTACATGGACGACAAATCCGAAGAAATTAGTGATCAAAAAAAAGGCAATACCGTTACCTTGAGAATCATTCGACAACAAAGAAAATTTGCAGAAAAAACAAAAGAAATTCACCAAAGAAAAAATTGGACACCTATCTAGCCCGTTCACAGTAACCATCTATATCGCCTTGAGTAAAATGGGCCAAACCTGTTAGATTCGCCGGATTCCGCTTGCATCTTGACTGCAGGTCCTGTTTTTTTTTCTGGAGCTACGATTGGTTTTATGTCTAGAAGGGTTTGCCAAATTACAGGTCGAGCCACTCGCGCCGGTATGTCGTACAGCATGCGAGGTATCGCAAAGAAGAAGAAGGGAATTGGTCTGAAAGTCGCCGGAAAAAGCCGTAGAGTTTTTAAATCTAATGTTCACCGTAAGCGTGTCTGGATACATGAACTAGGGCGTTCTGTGCTCCTCTCCATATCCGCGGCTGGACTGAGGACTTTAGAAAAAGCTGGTGCAGGAAAATTCAGGTCTCGCTTGTGTAGAAATCCGAACAAAAAAAGGAGAAGGGCCTAGACAAACTTTCAAAAGGTTATTTCTGGCGGTGTTTGTCCCATTCGAGCTAGTTTGCTGGCGGCACTAAGTGCTTCTTCTGCTCTTAGCTTGCCAGCTTGGATTTCCATTTTGATTTGGTCACGTTGAAGCGACCAGCTTCTTTTTACTAGCTCCTTACAAATACATTTAAAAAATTCTCTTGCCCTATCCACAGAACAGTCCAGTCTGCCTAGCTTCTCTACCTCTATTGCGTCTTCACGAGTTAAAAGGAGGAGAAAGGCTGCAGATCCAGATGCCTCTTTTTTTTGCATCTGCGACATCGCTATTTTCACTCGTTTCCAACACGGGTCAAATAGCATATGTTCTTCAACAAGCTCCAAACCTCTTTTTGCAAGACAAGAATCTAAAAACATAAGTGGGACGGCCAGTCTAATGAACTCTTTTTCTAGCAAACTACTAGCGCAATCTTTTGAGTCAATTTCTTTTGATTTCGCTACACGTCGCACTTCGCTTGATCTAACAAGCTCTACTTGAGATAGCTCAATAATGCGTTCCAACGCTGCCTGCTTTAGAATAGGATCGGTCCATGATTCACAAAGTCTCAACATTTCCTTCACCCACTTTGTCTTTTCCGAAAAATTTGGAGTTCTAGGGAAAGCACGATGAAATAAAAATGAAACGTAGTCTACGGCTGATTCAAATCTCTCATTCCAACCATTAGAACCATGTTCCAGAACAAAACTATCTGGATCTGAACCTTTAGGCAATTGTATTACACGCACATCAACTAGGTTCTGAATCAAAAGATTTCCCCACTTCTTACATGCAGCAATTCCAGCTTCATCACCATCGAGAGCTAAATATGCCCTCTCGACCCCCCACTTCTGAAGTTGCCGAACATGATGTTCGGTCAATGAAGAACCAAGCAAAGATAAAGTGGTAGAGAATCCATTTTGAATAAGTCGAATAGCATCAAGGGGGCCTTCTACTAAAAAAACAAACTTCTTTTTAATAAGCTCTTGCTTAAAGAAATTCATAGGGAAAAATAAGCCACTCTTTTTAAAAAGTGACGTTTCTGGTGTGTTGACGTACTTGGAGTTTCTCTTTGTCGCATCCATATTCCTTCCCGTGAAACCAACTACATTGCCGCTCCAGGTTGAAATCGGGAATACCACCCTACCACTGAAAAATAGTTGACCAGATGCCCTAGCAACTCCAGAATCTTGCAAGAGTGAAATGGGAATCTTTGGAAACACGCTTTTAACATCAGCTTCTGGGCAAAACCCGACACCAAATCGTACCAAATCAGAAAGATCAAATTTTCGTTCTTCAATAAGGTAATTGACAGATCGCCTTCCCGATTTTGTATAAAAAAGAATCAAGTTAAAAATTTTCGAAACTTCCTTTAGACAATCTCTAAGACGATTTTTCATATCCCTATCAGATACAGCCAAGGAAGAATTATCCCCTAACGTGATCCCATATCTGTTTGCAAGCCACTCAACAGCATCTCGAAAAGAGCAATTTTGTATGCCCATTATAAAAGATATGACATCACCATGAGCACCACAACCGAAGCAATGATAGCTTGCATTATTTTCGTAGATTACGAAAGAAGGTGTCGTTTCGTGATGAAATGGGCATAACGCTTTGTAAAGCCCACCCATCTTCGAACAAGATATGTAATGTCGAGCAACATCTACAATAGAAGCAGAATCCTTGATTCGCCCCAAATCCGACTTATCGTACATACTCTTCCAGGCCTACAAGATCACAAAAAAACACACTGGTTTAGTGTGTAGCACAAAAAGAAAAACAAACGAATTTATGATTTATTTAGATAACAACGCAACAACTCAACCTGATCCAGAAATTCTACAACTAGTAAATGAACTGGAGCAACACCCTTTAAACCCATCTTCACCGCATTCCTTTGGAAGAAAAGCCAGAGAATATGTGACCATTGCAAGACGAAAAGTCAAAGAATCATTGAAAACACAAGAAGGTTATACTGTTTTTTGCTCTAGTGGAACCGAGGCTGTTAATCTTGCCATTCGTGGAATTTTAAGCAAATTTCCAGGGCATACTATAACCTCTTCTTGTGAACATTCTTCAGTAATAAAAACCTTGCAAAGCCTGCAATCAAATCAAAATCAAATTACTATTGTGCCCGCTGGAATGTCAGGAACCCTTACGACCGAACACGTTTTGGCTCACGAAAAAAAAGACACTAAATTGATTGTAACCTCATCCGTGAATCCTGAAACCGGATTAATTTCAGACATAGAATCTCTTGCTGATTTAGCACAAAAAAGAAACTATTTTTTAATTGTCGATGCAATAGCGCATTGGGGTAGATACCCATTCAATTTACACCCAGGCGTAACTGCGGTTTGCCTGAGTGGACATAAGTTTCACGGAATTAAGGGAGGTGCAGCCTGTCATTTCCAAGGAGGAATTTTTCCAAATCCAATTCTTACTGGAGGTGGGCAAGAACATGGGTTTCGCTCAGGAACAGAAAACGTTACAGCAATAGCCGCATTAGCAAAAGCCATGGAAATTTGCGACTCAAATATGGACCAAATTGTTTCTCATCTCGAAAAACTTTCATCATACGCTTTTTGTTACCTAGAAAATAAAGTTCCGGGAATTCTTTGGAACGGAAATGGAAAGCGAGCTCCCCACACTCTCAACTTTGCCCTGCCTAAATTAAGTTCTGAAGAAACTGTTTTTCAACTTGACATGGAGGGAATAGCAATAGGATTTGGGTCAGCTTGTAGCGCCAATGTAATGGAGCCATCTCATGTTCTGCTTGGGATGGGCTACGATTTAGCACGCGTCAAAAGATCTGTAAGATTGTCCTTTAGTCGAATGAACTCTCTTGAAGATGTCAAAGAATGCTGCAAAACAATAGAGCGCATATGTAAAGGAAAAAATAATTCAACTTGACAAAACTAATTGATACAACGGTTATCACCTCTATAACGAAGAAGAACAGTACGAGCTCCGGTGAATAAATTGACCTCTTTTACAACAAGTTCAATTTCGCTTTTCTCAAAGTAATGTGAATCTCCCAATTTCAAATGCCTACCTAAAACTTCTTCAAGCAATTCGCTCAATGTCAATGATTCATCAATATCCTGAATGCCTATTCGAAACTCAGACCGCATCTGACGAACTGTCATTGAACCAGGTGCCGTTTTTTCAAATAAACACGGTTGACTTTCATGAGAAGTTGAGCCAATACCTCCAAATAGCTCGTCAAAGAAGAAGCTCAAGGAAAGCCATCCAATTATTTGTTGATTTAAATCGACAACTAAAAAGAACGTATCCTTTTGCGAAAGAAACATACCCAGCTCAAAGGATCCAGAAAAAGGCTTTGCGGAGGCACTTACCACTATACTCTGATCCAAAGACTGAAAAGAAATCGAATCTTCTTTCCCAAAAAGTACTCTAGCTGGGAAAAGAAAGCGTGGCAGTCGAGTTTCAGGAGAAAAACAAAGCAAAAAAGGAGCCAAAGAAATATGAAACAAACGTTGGGCGCAACTAGATGAATATTCGTTCCCAAATAGCAGCGGTATATCTATAAGTGACTTGGCGAGCGATCTTATTTCTAATTTTCTCAACGAAGACAATGTCTTGGTCTCAAAACGAAGTGCGCCTTGAGGTGAAAGCACCTGTACAAGTCGAGAATTTTCCCGAAGAGCAAGAAGAATATCCTCGCGCTGCAAAAGAACACGTTCCTTTCCGTAGCATTTCAAGCGAAAACAGAAAGAAATTAGCCTAACAAACTTTTCTATCAAAAATGATAGCGGAGAGACCATGTAACGGATAGGTATAAGAATAACAATACCAAACTGAGCAATGGCATGAGGGAACCTTCTACCAATAAAAAGTGGCGCTAACTCGCCAAAAACGACTACGATCGGAATGTAAACAAATGGAATTAACTGAAGAGGGATCCCGATCAATTTAAATAAATTTTTCGCACATTCAGAGCCAAAGTGAAGTGCAAATTCAATTAAAATAAGAGTGGTGGCAAATAAAGATTGAGGTGATCGAATAAAATTATGAACTGCTTGAGCTCGAAAATTTTTTCTGTGTAATTGATAATTTAAAAACAATGGATCATAAGAGACAATTGCGACCTCTTGCATAGAAAAAAAACCTTCTAAGACAAGCATCAAAATCGTCATAAACAGCCATCCTATTAACTGCATAACAATTTGGTCTCACTTTTCTAATGATTTATGTTGGATATAGAGATGTTTCAAAAAACAATTTTCGACAGAAAGAACATGTATCCGCAACTCACCTATTTGAAGGACTGATCCTGGAAACAACAATTCCCTACATTTAGCAACTATCCACCCACCTAATGTAGTTTGCCCACTTTTAGCAGATAAAGATATCCCACTGACACGCTTAAAAAGCTCTAAATCCATCCTGCCGCTCGCAACTATTCCAACACCATCAACTCTTACAAAGAAACCTGGTATATGGTCAGGAACAGGTTCATCTCCTCCCCAAATCGACCGCATAATGATCTGCAAGTTTACAACTCCAATAACACCACCAAATTCGTTAATAACAAAAACTAGACTTATATTTTCTGTTTTCAACGTTTCCAATACAAAAGCAAGAGGTCTGCTTTCAGGGACAAAAAAAGGAGGCTTTACTGAGTGCCTTATATCTTCATTAGAGGCAACTGAACTAGGAGTGAGTCGTCTTATATCCAATGTACCAAGCACATTTCCAACATGTCCTGACACAACAGGAATCTCGCAACCGATAAACTCTGGTGAAAGATTACGAAATTTGCCAACTGGAAGCTCTAAATCTAAATAATCCGATTCATGAATTGGCCTAGCGACTTCACTCACCTGTAATCTTGCAAGACGAAGATAGCTCTGAAAAAGACTCTTCTCCTCTTTGGAGATCAAGGGGTTCTCTTGACTAAGATCAATAGCATCTATTTGTTCTTCCAACGTTGGTTGTTCACTATCCTTTAAGAAAGGAGACAAAAAACCAGTAAGAATATTAGCGACTGAAATGGTCACCATTCTTGGGTAATACAATAATTTATGAATATTGAAAAACGGAACTACTAAAAACTTGGCGATTGAGGCGTTATATTCAATCGCGAAAACTTTCGGAAGAATTTCTGCAATAACAGAACTTAACATCATAGGCAAAAAAACACGCAACCATGAAGAAGTGGTCCCCATAAGAAGATAAGAAACCAAATTTTGACACAAAATAGTTCCCATGGTCCCTAAAAAAAGGATCGTCACTAAGACTTTCTCAGGATTTTTCATCAAATGAGCAATAAGAACCAATTTAGAGTCTTTTTCTGCTCGAAAGGATTTTAACTGTGACCTAGAAAATGAAAAAAATGAAGCAAGACACAACGAAGAAATAGATTGAATCCCCAAACAACAAAAAAGAGAGACAGAGGTCACCAAAAACCGAATCATGACAGCGAGAACTCGCGCTCTTTACAGCTTACAAATACGTTAGAACATCTTGTCGAGCTAGTAAAAAAAAGAAAAAAGCCGGAGAATCTCTCCAACCCCTCTTGGAACGAATGCAGGCTGCTATCTCTCGATCCTGACCCAAAGTCATCCAGAGGCCCGAAGAGCCACCCGACCTCCACGGAGTTTAAAGGATCTAATCTCGACCTAGCAAACAAAAAATAAATGAAAAACATCACTACCTAGTTTGTTGCCATCTGATTAAGGAACAAAGATGCCAACTTTGTCCCAATTCCGGGATGCCTACTTTTTTTGGGCAGGGTTAACAATAGTTTTCTGCCTCACATCTATTCAAATTGACTCACCTACAGAGTTTTCAGTTCACGTAGGCATCTGCTTGATTACATTCTCTCTTCTAATAAAATCTCTCAATTTTTTTTTAACAAAAAACACAAAGTTTGTATTCCTTCTTCTGTTTTCATTTGTGACTTTCCATCATTGTCTACTAGTAATCCAATCTCACAAAGAACATCAAAAGAAAATACATTATTTTGAAAAAGAGAGTAGCACATTTTTGTTTCTTTTGAGAGAAGCTCGCTTATCACAAAGAAAACATTTTTGGATCCTTGAAGGGTGGGCCTGTTCACTAGACCAAAAGCAAAAAGAAAGATTTTGGCTAAAGATTAGCTTGCCATCAAATAAGCTTCTCGCTTCAGACCCTTTTCTAGGATCCTGGAGAATTACAGGACTATTCTACAAATCATTTTTCAATCAAATTCAGGTTAAATCAAATACACTACAATTTTTCCCACATCCTCAAACGATGACAAAGTCAATTGTGAATAGATTCATTTCAACATGGGCAGTTTCACGATGTTTAATGATGCAAAAAATAGAAAGTCACATTCAAAAAATTTGCCCAAATCAATTTACATCCAAATTTATACAAACTCTTCTTTTTGGAAGAGAGCCTGAATACAAAATCAAACGACTTTTTGTTTTAGCTGGATTAAGTCATTTATTGATTGTTTCAGGGTTACACTTTTCGTGCGTAATAAATACCATTAATATAATTTTCAAAAGAATACGCACTGGCAGTGTTAAATTCTCATTGCAATTGATGTTATATCTTGCGTATTTTTTTATAATAGGACCAAGACCCCCTGCCTTTAGGGCCTTTTTAAGTTCTTTGTTAGCATCTATTTCTAGCTTTCTTCCAAATTCAACAAACCCATATCAAAGTTATGGAATAGTTCTTACGGTATCCGCTTGTATTGACCCTTTTTCTGTGCTCACTTTTTCCTACGGGCTTAGCTATATAGCGGTAGGAGCACTTTTGATTTGTTCTGAGTTTAATTATCAAAAAAGTAAAGATTCACTTCCATACAGGTATATTAATTGTATGGAGATGAAATTAAGCCAAAATCTGGCCATCTGTTTAGCACTATTGCCATTGCAACTTTCATTCTCAAAAGAATTACCAATTTTATCCCCTATATTAGGTCTGATATTTAACGATTCAATTAGCATGCTCATTAAAATTTCTGCGATATTAGTTATAAGTAGTTGTTTCATCCCCATTGCACTTTCAAAAAGTTTCTTTTGTCTTCTAGGGCATTTTTTAAAAATGATCATAGAACTTCTATGGAAGTTAGAGCTAAATACTTGTCAACTAAAAATTCCATGTGTTCTGCAAACAAATTCTATGCTCATTTCCAAGATGTTTTTGTCATGCTTTTTATTCATGAAATGGCGATCTTGGGAAGACAAAAATGATTCTATTTTTTCTCACACATGTTTGACACAAAGCGTTCCAACTCATAAAATGTCCCCACTCGTTGAGAAGCAAAACCGTAAAGAACAACTGTGAAAAACCAATCTTTTCTGGTGTTAATTGGAGTTTGTTTACTCCATTTGTCTCATTTTCCTTGCTGCGCGCTGCATTTTGCGCCTCTTGAAGAGAGTGTGTATAAGCAGCCAGTTCAAAAAGAGTTTTTCTTTTTTTCTGCTGACATTGACTTGGAGCGCTCCAATGTTTTTTCTGATGTAATACCAGTAATTGGCTCCCGATTTATAGAGGTGAGCACCTTCCCTAAAAGGGAAATCGGTCAATCCAATCAAATTGGCGCTATAGCGTTTGGATTTAATGGTGCTGTCCACTCAAACGTTGCTCTTTTTGGCTCTTGCCATGTGTTGTTCGAACCGTATCGTTGTAACATTGTGATAGGTGCCCCCAGTTTTGTAGTTGGTGGCTCTTATTCGTTCCCGACGAACAGTGCACAGAATTATCTTCTTTGCTTTTGTGAGGGAGTTTGGGGATATTACTCTGAAGAGAACTTAGAGGGGTATTTGCAAGCTTTTGGGTTAAATTTTGGCGTGTCAGGCGGGAAATCATGTGATCAGGGGATTGGAGTTGGACTTGCGTGTGGCCTTTACAAAAGAAACATGCGAGACTGTTTGCTGCGTCCGAATTTTAATCCAGGTAACGTGTTTTATTGCTCGCCGGAAATTTCTTATTCTTTAGGAGAATGCTCTAAGGTAGGATCAAGATGCGGTGTTTATCTGAAGCAAAAAGGTTCTTTAGGAAGGGAACAACAGATAGTTTGCCCGAGTTCTGTCAGTACTAGATGGGAGCTTTTCTACCAGGTAGATTTAGGTGATGATCTCACGATTTTGATGTCTTATATTCGATCAAACAACTGTAACAAATTTGGTAATGCCTCTCTTGGGCTTAACTTAAGAATTTAAATTATCTATAGACCACATCCAATCTCCATTACGCACGCCTCAATTCCTCAGAAACCACACCATTAGAAGCCATGAAAATTAAGTCTTCCGTACTGCTCTTATTAGTTGCCTCTTTATTCGCGTCCATAGCGTCGCTTCGTCAGTCTAGTGTGTACAGCCTAACCAAAGCTGACCAAATGGTAATTTCTTTGACTACTAAAGAAATGAGATGCGTGCAAGGAGCATTTATCAGCTTCAGGAAAAATGTGTGGATAAGGGACGTAATGAATGGGATACTCATACATCTGGCCAGTTCTTTGATAGATACTCTCAGTCAACATGCGAAACTCTACCTGAAAAAAGAACAAATAAAAAATGAACGCAAGCTTCTGAATGAAGAAAAAAACAAACTGTCAATGGAGATGGAAGAAATGAAGAAATTGATGCAAGAAAAGAAAAGATTGGACAAAATCGTACCAAAATATCGAGAATTTTGACACGACCACAAAGTTCTTGTTTTTTCCACACATCTAACATTAAAATCTTAAATCTATTATTTATTTTGAAATAAAAACAGAAAAACTACTGCGACGCACGAGAATCCCGACTTCTATTTGGCCGAAAACAGCTCAACTTATGAATCGTTTATTGTTCTATTTCCCCGCTCTCTTAATTGCCTTTTTTCCGCATTCCGGATTTGGTCTTCCAATTAAACAAGCAACATCTCTAGGTGTGCTTACTAGGCATTTGCCTGGGATCTCAGAAGAGGGGAAAGCACCGAGCGATGTATTTGTGTTAGGCACTTATTATTGCAGTGCAGAACTTGCGGAAGATTTGTCATCTCAATTCGACTTCTGCATTATGTCTGGCCGCACGACGAAAGACGCCATATTAACTGTTGGAAGTGGAGTAGGGTTTCAATTAATCCCTCCAAAAGGCGATGAACCTTCTTGTTATGTGAATTTGTCCGCTGCTCTAATTGAGATAAACACTGTGCGTGATCCCCTGGTTGACATCTTTCCATCTCTCGCCATTGAAGTCACAAGCAGAAAGGGCGTTGACACGTTATCTCTTGAGTGTTCCCTAAGTGGTCGTTTTTTTATTCCAGAAACATACCAAGAAGGAACCTGGAAAAGAGGTGCTTTATTTACTTTTGAGCCAGGGTGTTCTTTCTGGGCAACACAAGAACTTTGCTCTTTTGCATCCGTTAAATGGTCATTTCAATCAAGTGATTGGGTGGGAAGTAGGCTGCTTTCTCCGCCTCGCATGCAAACAGAAATCACTTTAGGGGTTCGATACTTTAACGACGAAAATCAAGGCTTTTCTTTTGCAACTGGCTGGACAGTTTTCGAGCCTAAGCAAGCATTTATGACAGCACAAACTTCATGGAAGCGCCATTTCTAAACAAAGAACATAAAAATGCAACGAAACATGCTCAGTAAAAATTCATTTATCTGTCTGCTGATGGGAGCAATGACTTCTTACTCTGATTCTACTGTCTCTCCAATTGGAAAAATAGAAATGCAGACAATCACAGGGAAGCTTGGATCTGGTTATAATTCATTAGATGGAATTTTAGAAGATGGAATTTTGGAAGCTTTAAAAAAAGGAGTTAAAGGAGCTGATGAAAGAATTCGACTGCATTATGAATACATAGATTTATCGCTCAAGTTAATAAACAATAGCTTGGACGATCTTCAACAACAAACAGTAAACTTACGTATAGAAAAACAAAAACTATCAAATTTTCTGAAACGAAAAATGACACCTAAAATGAAGAACAACTGAATATAACATCTCAAGTCAACTGTTCCATTTACACCGAAAAAAGCACGGGATTTTCTATGAATCTATCACAAGAGAGAACAACCTTTCTTACTACTATATTTACTCTTATCTGTCCTGCCATACTCATGGCCGGGGCGCCTCAACCATATGAGCTAGATAACGGTTTCCGCAAGCTACCAGAAGGAAAATTGTCGAAGAATATATCCGTTGTTGAATTTGATCCTGAACGTGCGCAATTGTGTGGAGATGCATTGATTCTTACAAACACTCGTGTTGTGGATATGGGCATCAAAAAGTTTATTGCACTCGGAGATCGTCCTATCAAAAGGACACTTCTTGTTTACGAAACATCCTGCAGTACTAACATACATCCAAAGGTAAGTGCTTACGGAGCATTGAGAATTCTTGTTGAAGGCGGGTACTACAATATTGACATTGGGGGATCTTGCTATACCATGGGACTTTTTGCCAGCCTTTTCGAAGGTCAAAACGGGAAAAAAATTAACGGCTTTGTCGAAGGAACCTGGGGATTTAATAACAGGTGCCATGCCTTAGAGGCTATGCGCTTAATTTCAACAGGATGTCTTACACTTGGAAAAGAATGGGATTCTTTTACTTTTGACGTGTCTTTTGGTGCTAGTTATCGTTCTGAAAGAGATGCAAGAGACACAACGTTACTTTACAGCGTACAAACTCTTATTCCAGGCTGCGTACTATTTTGCTCTCCTGAAGTCACTTATCAAATGAAACCATCCTATGGAATTGGTATGAATGCTGGCGCTTACTGGAAAGGCTCCGACATGATCAACTCCAGGGAAGTTGCTCCCCAAAAAACAGTTATTCGTGGTGAGGTTTTTTATACGTGGACACCCACAAAAAACTGTTCCGTACGTCTGTTCTGCGCAACCACAACACAAACAAGAGGCCTCGGCTCAATTGGCTTCAAATGTACAGCACATAACTAACAACAGAAAAAGACACTAGAATACAACAACTAATAAGTCGAGGACACTCTGTGAAAACTATATCTAGACTGCATGTCTTGTTTCTTATCTGCTCAATAGGCATCAATTCTTTGCACGGAAATTCGATCAAAGTTCAATCAAATTTAGATTACAACAACCATCAAACCAAAAATTGTATAAGCATTTCATCCTGCATTCTTACAAAAGAAGAAATGAAAAAAGTTCAAGGAGGAGCTTGGCCATTAGACTCAATGGGTCCAATTTCTACGATATTAGAAGCCGCCTCCGTTATTGGTTTTGCCATTTACAAATCTATCACTCAGAAAAAACTGAGATCAGAACAAGAAGAAAGAAGGCAAGCCCTGGAGCAACAGAGGGCCGAACTTTTGAGAGAAGTAGAACAATTGCGAGATGCCATAGACGCACGAAACACTTTAGAAAATGTTCAGTAGCCAAAATTCACCATGTTGTAAAGTAAAGTTTCTTTTATTAATGGTGGCAACATTCTCAATATTTTGTTCGAATAGCCACCATAGAAATCGTTTCATTGAAATTTACTCAACGAAAAACAGTAGTAGCTTTGTCAAAAAAAGATGGAGAAGCGTTGTTCGACAAAAGTATCCATTTTCATGTGGGACAGCTTCTCTTGCTACAATTCTATCCTTAAATGGCCATTTAATCTCGGAAGAGACGCTTCTTTCTCAAATTGATCTTTCCCAACCAATCTCCTTTGCGACGTTGGCAGAATGTGCAAATAAGTACGACCTGAAAGGGAAAGGTTACCGAATGACCTGGCCTCAGTTCTGTTTCTTATTTCGTGATCCATGTATTGTCGCATTAAACCAAAATGGTGAAGGTCATTTCACTGTCTGTTTTCATGTAGACATTCTCCGACAACTGGTTGTTTTGGGGGACCCCAGTTGTGGAATTCGGATTATTTCTGCGGCACGTTTTGCTAAGTTATGGAAAAATCCTGGGGTCAATTGGGGGTACGTCCTTTTTTTTGAGAAACAGAAGAAAAATTTATCAGTAGTGAACGAGCTCTCTAAAATGATAATCCCTAACTGTGGACGGCATCTTGATAGGAATTCCCCGCTAGGTATAATGAGAGGCCTTCGTTAAAATTCCAAACCCGTATTTGTTTTCCTGTGTCTTTTTGGCGACTGTAACTCAGTTGGTTAGAGTGTCGGATTGTGGATCCGGAAGTCGCGGGTTCAAGTCCCGTCTGTCGCCCAACTGTTTTATCTTTAGAAAACAATTCTTCCTATAAAGTCACCAAGTTGAATAAATGTCTGTGTCCCCAGACAGAATGCGCTTGGTAGGTTTTGGGTTATGTCTGAAAAGTCGAAAGAGCACTCTCCTCGAGGTTTAAAAGAGGTAAAAGGCTTTCTCCTGGCCTCGTTCGGCACATTGTTTTTCTTATCTTTGATAAGTTTTAGTCCGCCACCGGAGTCTGCGAATTGGCTTGGGCTTGTCGGCTTCTGTACAGCTTTTGTTTCACGTTTCTTGCTTGGATTATTAGCGTATCCAATACCTATCTCGCTTTGCTACCTAGGGTGGAAAATTGGTCGTCACCATTTGGACGTTAACATTCCCTCTAAGCTTCAAATTTCGATGGTGGTTTTGGCCACCTTTTCTTCCTCTCTTGTTTTAAGTGTACTTTCTGAGAATTTGACTACTTTTACTTCTTTTGCCGCACCTTGGAGCTCATACTCATCTGAGTTGAACTACACTCCTCTAGGTGGGCTGCCAGTTTTTTTTATCTATAAATTAATGCCGTTCTTCAATCTGGCCCTTCTTTTTGGGCCGATCGGCAGTGCTCTCTTAGGAACTTTGGGCGTATTTTTTTGCTCGGGATTTTTCATTTATCAAGTTGGAGTTAAAAAATTTATAGAAAAAATGAAGAGGAAAAACGCACAAACAGTTTATTTCTTAGAAAAAAGCGCCCTTTGTGTTGGCAAAACCTGTCACGTAACAGGTTGCTTCTTACTTAGTAACCTTTATCGAATTCCCGTTAGAAAAGGATGCAGGATTATAAAAAAAACTTCGTTATCCATTCTGGATACGTTATTTCTGGTCACACGAAGAAGCCTTATCGGAATCTCAGTAACAATTAAGGGCAAACCGTTTTCAGCTAAGCCCCATCCTGCACTCATCAAAGAGGAAGCAAAAATCTTTGCACCAATTCTTCAAATTCAACATGTATCTCCTTCTTACGACTCATTCGGTACACAAGAGCTTTCTGATTACATAGAAAAAAGCAATATCACAGCAGGTTCCACTTATCATAAAGAGGAGGTAGCCCCCCCTATTTTTGAGCAAAGCAAAGAAGAAACTCTTGGAAAGGATCCATCAATCTTTTTAGAGCCAAATAGCTTCGAATCATCTCCAAATAGTGAGACGGCATCAATCCCAGTTCCAATTTTTACCCAAACCAGTTACCAACTTCCCCACTGTTCATTATTAAAAGAGCCTTCTTCTGAAATAGACAAACAAGACCAGATTTTAGCGTTAAGAGAAGAGGCATCTCGATTAGAAAACGTCCTTAGAACGTTTGCGATTGAAGCAAAAGTCGGAGAGGTATACCAAGGGGCACGTATTACCTCATTCGAAGTGCATCCGGCTACCGGGGTAAAGGTACAACGAATCAAAGCTATTGAGCGTGATATCGCTCTCAATATGGAAGCTAAATCCATACGAATATTAGCACCTATACCTGGGAAAGCCGCTGTTGGTGTTGAGATCCCTTCGCTTTATATACGACATGTGAACCTTAGATCCTTGTTAGAAGGCTACCTTGGCCAAGAAACATCTATGGAAATTCCACTTTTGTTGGGGGAGATGATTTCTGGTGAGCAGGTTGTGGTCGATTTAGCGAAAATGCCACATTTGATAGTAGCTGGAGCAACAGGCTCAGGTAAATCCGTCTGCATCAATTCCATTATTATGTCGATCCTTATGACCCGAACTCCAGATCAAGTTCGTTTGTTGATGATCGATCCAAAGAAAGTCGAATTATCATGTTACACTCCTCTACCGCACTTAATTGCCCCCGTTATAACTGAAACGCAAGGTGCTAAAGAAGCGTTCAACTGGTTGATAAGAGAAATGGAATGGAGATACGAAATACTGAGGAGGCTCGGGCTTCGTCATATTCGTAACTTCAATGAGAGAGCCCCTAATGAAAATGAAAGTGAGCTGTTGGGTGTTGATGTCCCCAACAAGATGTATTTCATTGTCGCAATTGTTGATGAATTAGCCGATCTCATGATGACCAGTTCGACACCCGATATTGAATGTTCTATAACGCGAATCGCTCAAAAAGCTAGAGCCGTTGGGATTCATCTTGTACTCGCTACACAGCGACCTTCCCGTGAAGTAATTACTGGATTAATCAAAGCCAACTTCCCGGCTAGAATTGCCTTTAAAGTTTCCAATCGCGTTAACAGCCAAATTATATTGGATATGGTAGGTGCAGATGAATTACTGGGTAACGGTGACATGCTCTTTCTTTCTCCTAACCATCCACACCCAATTCGAGCGCAAGGTGCATATGTTCAAGAAGAAGAGATAAGATCTGTAATAGATTTTATTTCTCAGCGCACCAGCCCCAATTACATAGTCTCTTCATTCGATGAGCATATCTCAGAACATGGTGGAACAAGACTTGGTGCAGATCGCTTAGAAGATGTCCTATATGACCAAGCTGTAAGAATCATCATTGAAACTGGAGTTGCTTCAACAACTTCGTTACAACGTAGATTAAAAATTGGTTATCCACGAGCAGCAAGCCTAATTGACGAAATGGAACGACAAGGAGTGGTAAGTCAGCAAGATGGTTCAAAACAAAGAAAAATTCTTATAGGAAAAGGAGATTTCACGTCACATTCACTAAAAGACCCAGATGAGTTTTGACTTAGTCAGTTGGATCTGATAGCATGAGCCGCTTTTTCAAGGCGGCATAGCCAAGCGGTAAGGCAAGGGCCTGCAAAGCCTTTATTCCTCAGTTCGAATCTGAGTGCCGCCTTTTTTGTGTCTGAAGGCGTTGAAGTGTCTGTTTTGTACTAGGTCAAGTGCCCTGTATAATTGACACAGTGTTTACGTTTTGATAGAATCCTCCAACGGTTCTTCCGGGTCTAAAAAGAAGGGAAGAAGACTCAGGTCAAGATTTTAGGAGGCTTTTCTGTGTCGAAAAACTCGAAAGAAATTCTCTTTTCTGAAACTGCTCGTCAAAAACTTGCTGACGGCATTGGTAAGCTTGCTAAAGCGATATGCCATACATTGGGTCCAAGGGGCAAGAACGTAGCATTAGACAAAGGCTGGAGTTCGCATTCAGTAACGAATAACGGAAATACAATCCTTAGGTCAATTTGCCTGGAAGATCCATTTGAGAATTTGGGGGCCCAGCTTTGCCGAGAAATAGCAAACAAGCTAAAAACTAAGTGCGGTGGTGGCTCATCCACAGCTGTGCTTTTGTTTCATCAGATGGTTGTTCAATCTGTACGACAGATCAACTCAGGTGCCAGTCCTGTTTTGTTGAAAAAGGGCATGGAAAAGGCCATTTGTTATCTGACTAGAGCGATTGAGGAGGCCAGTATTCCCGTTTCCTCTCACGAAGATATACTTGCCTTGGCTAAAGTGTCTGCTCATGGAGCTTTTTCCGAAGAGATTGGAAAAATAATCTGCGACACAATTGAGAAAGTTGGAAGAGAGGGCGTCGTTGCGATTGAAAGTGGTCGTTCCATGGAAACTACTGTCGAAATAGTGGAAGGAATGAGACTGGACAGGGGATACCTGAGCGCTTATTTCATAACAAATCCAGAAACTCGAAGAGTAGAGTTAAAGAATCCGCTCATTTTGGTATCTGATCAGAAAGTCAATTCCATTCAAATGATCTTGCCTATACTTCAGTCTATTTCTGTTACTCGACAAGAACTATTGATAATAGCAGACGAATTTTCGAGTGAAGTGATCTCTACTTTGGTGTTGAACAAACTGAATGGCGCCTTAAAGGTAGCCGCTATGAAGGCTCCTGGATTCGGGGATCAAAAGAAGGGACTTTTAGAGGACATTTGCGCTCTTACCGGGGCTCAATTCATTACTGAGGATCTTTCTCGCTCCCTCAAGGATGCAACTACAGAAATGCTTGGAGGGGCCTCTCAGGTAATCCTTACAAAAGATCACACAACGATCATAGAAGGGAAAGGCAGTGCTGCTGATCTGACATCGAGATCGTCTATCGTAAAGAAAGAGGCCGATCTTGCAGAAAATGATTACGATAAAAAAAGGCTTCTTCAACGTGCTGCCAAGTTACAAGGTGGGGTTGCTGTCGTAAAAGTTGGGGCATCCTCAGAAACAGAGTTAGACTATAAGAAGCAGCTTTTTGAAGACAGCCTAAGTTCTACACAATCAGGCATGTCCAAAGGTGTAGTTTTTGGCGGTGGCGTTGCTTTGTTTCATTCTAGTCGAGGCCTCTCTAAAACTCTAAAATTGGATGGAGATGAAGCTCTTGGAGCACAAATTGTTGAGCATGCTTCTGAGTCACTTTTGAAACAGCTAGCTGAGAATAGTGGAATGAATGGGGACGTAGTTGTTTCTTCAATTTTAGAGCATGGGAAACCAACTGTAGGATTCAATGTTATAACTCGTAGTGTAGAGGACTTCAGTAAGGATCAAATTGTTGAGCCAACTGAAGTAGCGATTGAATCGTTGACACATGCAGCCTCTGCTACTGCTATGGTAATCATTTCAGAAGCTCTTATAGTGGAGATTCCGCCTGCTAAAGGCAAAAAAGTAGCTCATCCGGCGCACATGTAGTGTTGCTACCAATTGCTAGGCTCGTGTTTAAGGCTTTTCTCTTTTTCTCGAGCCTTTCTTTTATTTCAATTGCTTCTGCTGTTTTTTTCTGTTTGGAAACCAAATAGTAAGTTTCCTTGTTTGGTTACTCTAGTCCTTGACTCTGACTCTCCTGTAAGTTCATCTCTCATTTCTTCTTTAGGACTTGCCACTCAAGAAATTTACATAGAACTTTTTCGCTTAACAGATCCACAAATAACGTCGATTCTTTGTAAGAAAAAGAAGGAAGGAGTAAACGTAAATATTTTCTTAGATTCTAAGTGTAAAAGAGACAGTCAAATTAGACGTTTAAATCGTCTTTTGCCTGTGAAATACGACAGTCCTTTTCGACTTATGCATAGAAAAGTTGTTGTAGTAGATCGAAAAATTTCTTGGATTGGATCATTCAACTTCACTAGAACTGGTTTTTATCTTCAAAAAAATTCAATGTTAAGAATTGAAGATGAAAGTGTAGCTTCATTCCTAAGTAATCCTATGTCTGAGAAGTATGCAAATTTCTCAATTGAAGGTATATCATTACAAATTTGGAAACTTCCTCCCGCTAAAGAGGCTCTACATACAATTCGCTGCTCTGTTAGAGAAGCTCATAGTTCTATCCAAGCTGTTCTTTTTTCTTGTTCGCATCCCCAGTTGGTTGATGATTTGATTGACGCTCATAATCGTGGTGTAGAAGTCCAAATTATCCTTGATCAAGGACAAAGCATGAGCACATCTAAAAAAGCGATTCTACGTTTCATGAAGGCAGGGATTCCCCTATTCATATACAGAGGCATCCAAGATCTTCACCATAAATTCGTTTTTATCGACGATAATATAGTATTTTTAGGCTCTTGTAATTGGAGCAAGAGCGCTTTTTCTCGTAATAGAGAATTACTTGCGAAGTTAAATATACAAAACGGACCATTGAAATACAAAGTGAAGGAACTGTGGAAAAATTGTTTTTCACAGGCCGTTCCCATTTCTATAAGTTAACCCAAGCAATTTCCTTCTCAAAACTTCCCAAAGTGGTGAACCTTTCGGCCAATCCGAGTCTAAAAATATCTCATTAAAAAAAGATGCGAAAGCCCCTCTTAGCACTGGATAAAAGTTAGACAACACGTCTTCGATTGAAGAGTCATTACCCCATGCTAGATGATTAGGCCAAGAAGGATAATCTCTGTTAGAAAATCCTAGTAATAACCCTTCATTTCTATGTATCTCATTAGGATTGATCCATGAAATTTGTTTAACTGATTTTTTCATATAAATATTTGTACATTTCAGTTCAGGCTGACCACAGACTAAGCAAACCTCTTCAAAAGGCAAAAGCCCTTCCCTCATAATTTCAATATTGTTGGAAGTAATTTTTATTATGGTTGATTCCAATCCAATCGTGCGATTCGTTCCAAAATCCAAGCAGGGAAAATCTTTACCAAAAGTGTTCTCCACTTCTTCACAAGAAACAGCAGGAAAGTCTCCAGAAATATTTGCGGAAGAAACTACCAAATTGCCCGTCTTGTCCAAAAAAGTTTGCAGGTCAGGATGATAAGGAACACGAAATCCTGAGAATCCCAAAAAAGAAGGGTAGATTGAATATGTATCACTCAGTTTTGATTTAGGTAGAAGCATCGTACAAGGTCCAGGCCAAAACGCATCGATACACACTCTAAAATCGCTTGGCAAATATATTGACTTTCTAAGAAAATCCCTCAGCCTCGGCCTGCGCGATAGCAAGGTTACGAATGGTTTGCATGTAGGACGTTTCTTGATAGCGAGTAGTTGCCTAAGCGCCTCTTCGTTATTCGCTTGAACTGCCAAACCAAACACTGTATCAGTTGGAAGCGCGATAACTTCTCCTGAATTTAGTCTATTTCTGGCTTCTTCTTCCGAGATTCGCATTTTGGGCCAGTTGTATTATTCTTGAAAAAATCATAGATACCGTGAGGTGTAGTCTATGGACTTTTCCATCATTCTGGCAAGAAGTGTTCAGCTATTTTTTTTGCTGGGGCCTCTATCTAGCGCTCCTATCGTGGTTACTATCACCAGGAAAATGTCAAAAAAAGACGGAGTAGTGCTCGTTTTTAGGGAGTGCTTGTTTGCTGGATTACTTTGCATTCTGTTCAATCACGGAGGCGCTTCCGCACTAGCGAACCTCGGAATTTCTATCCATGCTCTAAGATTTGCTGGTGGGATATTGCTTTGCATTTCAGCTCTAGGATTTTTAGGGATTATTGGATCTGATTCTAATGAGATCTCTCCAGATAAAGTTTTCTTGGTTCCTATTGGATGCCCGATGCTTGCAGGTCCTGGAACCTTATTTACTATTGCAACATTCAGTTCGGAAGAGTCAATTGTTACTGACATTTCGTGCTTATTTGTAGTATTGTCTTCGATCTTTATTTTACTTGGCTTTCAGTGGAAATCTAATGTATTTCCTAAAACCATTTTGCTGCTTCTAGAACGTCTGTCGGGGTTATTTATAATGGGTTTAGGCTCTCAGATGATTTTGAAGGGATTTTGGAATTTCTCAGATTCTTCATAAGAGGACTTAGAGGGAAAAATGAATTGGGGAACTGGATGTTGGTGCGGAAGTGGAAAAAAATGGAATCGTTGTCATTTTCCGGTCATCGACCCGAATGCAGATTTAGAGACAGTCTCACAAATATACAGAAAAACTTGGCGAATAATTGTTAAGAGTGGTCGACAATTAGAAGGGATGCGTAAAGCTGGTTCAATTGCTTCCAGTATTCTTGGGACTCTTTGTGAAGAAGCAAGAGAGGGTGTTTCTCTTTTGGAGTTAGAGGCTATTTCAAAAGATTTACATAAAAAATTTGGCGTTATAGCTGCTCCCCTTGGATACGGCTCTCCTCCTTTTCCTGCCTCTATTTGTACGTCTGTCAACGAAGTTATATGCCACGGAATTCCAGACTCTTATGTGTTGAAAAAAGGAGATGTGTTGAATATAGATGTCACAGTGATTTGGAAGGGTCATTATGGTGACACAAGTAGAATGGTCTGCATCGAACCTGTTAGTCACAAAGTTCGTTCTCTAGTTGACGCGTGCAAAAAGTCTATGGAGCTCGGCATCGACGTTGTGCGACCTGGCAATAAAGTTTCAGATATAGGGCAAGCAATATCTTCTTTCGCAGAGGCGCAAGGGTATTCAGTTGTCGATGAGTTTGTTGGACACGGTACAGGACTACACTTCCACGAAGCTCCTAACATATTTCATTCTTTCAACGATGTCGATATCCCATTCTATCCAGGAATGACGTTCACCATAGAGCCCATGTTGAATTTAGGTAAAAAAGAAGGTGTGACCGATCTAAACAACGGATGGGTAGTTAGAACAGTAGATGGCCTCCCGAGTGCTCAATGGGAGAAAACCATTCTCGTTACTGAAACCGGTCATGAAATATTAACTCCCTACAATTAGCTCTCTCCATCAAATTCGAATAGACGCTCCATAGCGTCCTCTAAAATAAAAGCTAAAACTTTAGGATCTCCATAAGAGGACATATTAATAGAAAGTTTTCCATCTGCACCATCAGAACACGTCACGAACACATACCACTCATCTCCCTTGTCCTGAATCAGGTTTAGAAGTTTCCCATTAGGACAGGGCTGGTTTGGACAGAATGAGTTCTGTCGCTGTAACTGCCTCATGTTTTCTTGCATGGTTTCTCCTCCTATAGAGCCGTTATTGACAACAAAGGATTTTCCGCCAAAATGTCTCTCGCATGGAAAAAGATCTCATTTGGTCAAAATCCCCTTGTATTGACCTGAGTAACGAAACGTCCTACAATTTCTAGCTTGGAAGGGTGGCAGAGTGGCCGATTGCGTCTGTCTTGAAAACAGAAGTGGGGAAACCCACCGGGGGTTCGAATCCCTCCTCTTCCGAAGCACAAATATCCCCGGATCCGACAACTCCGATCACCCCTCGCAGTTTTGTATTAATGAAGTTATTGTCCTTTTTAAAAACAGAGAATCATTGCTCCTTACTTATCTCCTGCTTTTTACTGAGCTGCGACATGGTACTGACGAAAACAGTCATACATTCTCTGTTTATCACAAAATTTGGGACAAAACACATTCCTATTGTCTGGCTCCTATTTGTTCCGCTCTCCATTCTAGGAACGTGGCTTTATTCTCAAGCACTTGTGAAGTGGTCTCCCAAGCAAATTTTTTCTAGACTGTTATCTTTATCAGCCTATGCGAACTTTAGTCTTGGTTCTTTGTTTCCTATTGGTAGAGTCAGTTTGATGGTTCTATGCCTTTGGCGAGAGCTTTACCCATTATTTCTTTTTCAATCTCTATGGGGAATTGTTTATGGCAGAAATAGAAGCGGTTCTGCAAACCATGGTCTTTACGGCGCAATGTTCACCACAGGTGCAATAGGCTTAGTTGTAGGAAGCTTGCTCTCTAGCTCTCTCGCATCGTTCGATAATCCTCCTGTTTTCTTTCTTGTGAGCTCTGCGATTCTCTTATTTTTAAGAACACAACAAAACTCATCATCTCAAATCACTTCCCTAATAAAACAAAGCACTCTAAGTTCAACAGAAGAAGACGAAGTAACGTCTATGTCTCAGATTCCCGGCCTCTTGTGGATGGCAATCACAATAATATTATTGCAGATTTTTTCTTGTTTACAGGAGTTCTTACTCTATCACACTATCGAAACGCATGTATCGGAAGAGCTTTTAAGAACAAAATGTTTCTCTAATATCTCCTTTTCCATCGGCATTTGTTCTATTTTTGGACCTCAACTAGTCAGCTGCATTTGCAAAAAACTCGATTATAGATCATTCCACGTCCTTCTTTTTCTCATACTTGGCTGTATGCTTTGGGGTAAAAAAGTATTTGGAGATCTAAAAGGAGAAATTTTAATTTTTTGTCTTGTTCGTGTTTTCGACACAAGCTCTTTTGTTCCAAATAGGGAGAGGTTTTATTCTACTTTGGCAAAAAAGAAACGCCTTACAATAACCACATTTTTCAATATAGTACTTAACAGAGGCTCAAAGGCAATCTTAGGGCTTCTTTTATTTGTATTATCATCTCTTTTTGATAAATCCACTATTATATCTTTAGCACATGTTGTTTCTTTTTCAGGATTATCTCTTCTGCTGGCTTTACATCTGATCTGGCTTTGGAGTGACACTTGTAATCTGAAGAAAAAGCAATCTGAACAAGAGTCGGCAATTAGTTCACAAGATCCTTTTCCTTAATAAACTGTTCTCCTTCCTCAATTAACTTTCGTAAAAGAACAACAGATTCAACAGGGAACTCTCCTGAAGCACTCTCTTCAGAGAGCATAAACCATCGTGCGCCATCTAGCACCCCATTAAAAACATCAGTCACTTCTGACCGATTGGGAATAGGCCTGTTGCACATAGAGGAAAGAAGTTGCGTAGCGAGGACAGATGGGAGCCCTTTTAGATTTGATTGATAAAAAAATCTCTTTTGAATGCTTGGGAGTTTGTGAATCTCCACTTGCACGCCTAAATCTCCACGAGCAAACATCACTCCATCGGACTCATCTAAAATTGAGTTCAACTTATCAATTCCGTAAGACGTCTCAATTTTCGACATAATTCTAATACTGGTTAGACCTCTTGTATTCAGCTCATCTCGGAGTTCCCTTACTTGAGAATGATGGTTCACAAATGAGAGCGCAATCCAATCAACCCTCTCATGCAAGCATAGTTCAAGGGCATTTCGATCCCTCTCTGTCAAAGCAAGCTTATGAGTGCCCGCAAAAGACGATAATGTAACGCCTTTTCGTTCACTTATTCTCCAACGATTCTTCACACGCAAATGAATTCTATCTAATTGTGTGTCCATCACCTCACATGTTAAGCACCCACTATCCAGTCGGACCATTTCACCTGGAGAAACTTTATTGAGAAATTGAGGATGAGAAAATGGAATCCAATACTTTTCTATCGAAGATTCATCCTGTGGAACAAGCCAGAATGACTCCCCTTTTTCGAAAAGCAATTCTCCACCAAATGTTCCTAACCTCAAATCAATTCCTTTAAGGTCTAAAATTCTTGGAATCATTTTTCCGCTATCCCGCTCTACACTACTAACAAGAGATAGTAGATCTAGGTGATCTTCCAACTGTCCATGAGCAGTATTAAGCCTCACCATATCCATACTGGACAACAACATCTCAGACAAAACATTAAAATCCGAAGAGCTTGGACCTAAAGTGCAAATAATTTTTAATTTGTTCATTTCTAATACTTACTGTTTGTGACAGACACGAACAAGTGCCATTTTTTAGATTTTGTGCGAGGATGACCCATCTCTAAACAAAATCATGAGATTATTACAATTCATGGCCTCTTTCATTCGCATCAAAAACGCGCGAACGAACACCCTAAAAGGTATTGATTTACAGCTTCCAAAAAATAATTTTATAGTGTTTTGCGGCCCATCTGGATCGGGGAAGTCGTCTATGGCCTATGACACCCTATTCTCAAAAGGGCAACGCTCCTATCTTCAAGCTCTCTCTCACCAATTAAAACAACTACACGGCATCCCGGATACTGCTGTATGCGATTCGATTGAAGGGTTGACTCCCATAATAGCAACTAGTCAGCGACCTGCTATTCAACAACAACGATCGACTGTTGGAACTGTGACAGAACTTTCTCATTACATACAAGTTCTCTTTGCCCATGCAGCTGTTCCGCATTGTCCTGTCTCCGACAGGCCACTTGAGCAGCAAACCCCGAACCAAATAGTTGATACTATCCAACGAATACTAGAGGGCACAAGTGAGAATTATTTTCTATGTGCCCCTTACGTAAAGAAAAAGGGCATGCTCAGAGATGAACTTGTGCTTGTAGCAAAGAAAGGATTCAATTATATCCGCGTAAATGGCAAGATCGCCTCTGTTTTCTATCCTCCGCAAAGAAAAGCAACTGAAATTAATCAACTGGACCTTTGTGTTGATCGTTTTCGACCAGGCCACGATGTTAATAGAGAGAGACTATTAGAAAGTGTAACTCAAGCTCTAGATCTTGGTAATGGAGTTTGCTGGCTTGTTCAGGAAACAGGAGAGGACGAGCATTTTTTTTCTCTAGAAGCCTACTCGAGCACCACACATCAATCTTTTCCAAAGTTACAGCCGGAACACTTCTCTTTTAATTCTACACAAGGCATGTGCGAAAAATGTCAAGGATTAGGCCTGATTGAAAATTGGGATCTTTCGTTAGTAATCAACCCACATGCATCTATTAAAGGCAAATGTTGCCTGATCGCAAATGAGTACTCTTCTTTTCCTGCTCAATATATATACCAAGCATTAGAGCGAGAAGTAGGTCTCGACCCAAACTTGCCGTGGAACGCACTAAATGAAAAAGCTCAACATGCTTTTCTATACGGTTATCCTAATCTACAAGTTGTATTCGAGCATCCAGTTCACAAAAAAAAATGGGAAGAGACAATTTTTTGGGAAGGAGTTATTACACAGGCTTGGAATCGTTATCAGCCGACAAAAAAAGGTAAAAACAAATGGGCCTCTCTTTTGTCTGACGCCCCTTGTCCTCTTTGTCAAAAAGCGCGCTTAAAGTCATATCCAAGAGTCGCTCGACTAAATGGAAAAACATTCCTTGAAGTCAATCAAATGAGCCTAACTGAACTTCTAGAATTCTTATCTAGCTTTTCATGTAATGGCGAGAAAGCACTTCCTTTTAAGGATCTATTGGAAGAATTACAAAAGCGTCTTCACTTTTTAACAGAAATCGGTCTTGATTACCTTGTGTTGGGACAATCATCTCGGTCTCTTTCAGGTGGTGAACTACAAAGGTGTAGACTAGCAGCACAAGTCGGTTCTGGACTATCTGGCATGACATACATTTTTGACGAACCATCAATTGGTCTTCACCCACAAGATATCCACAAGTTGATCAAAGGATTCCGACATCTGCGAAACAAGCAAAATACAGTCATAGTCGTAGAACACGACGAAACTACAATCTTTTCGGCTGATTGTGTTGTGGAATTCGGTCCAAAAGGCGGAGACGAAGGAGGTCAAGTGACTTTCATCGGCTCACCATCACAATTGCTCATGAAGAGATCATTAATTCCTCAGATGCTCAATGAAAAAGTCATATCCAAAAGTTTTAGCGAACCATCGTCTCGCTTACAACTAAATAATGGGTCTAAACGAAATATCAATTCTCTAGATCTTTCTCTGCCTCTAGGTAAATTGGTCGCTTTCGTTGGTGTTTCTGGATCTGGAAAATCTACCCTTGTAAGAGATTTAATTCTTCCAGAATTGAATCACTTACTTAAAGGATTCCCTAGTAAAGTATCGATAACAGATCCAAATGCGATTCAACAGATAATTGTAATAGAT